>JACMKJ010000401.1 GCA_014380155.1 Rhizobacter sp.
CCGAGGTCTTGCCGGCGGCTCTGTCCACCGGCGCGGCACCGGCAGCCCCGGCCCACCAAGCCAGCGCGGGTGTGGTGTCCATCGATCGCAACCTGTTGCCGACCGATGACAAGAACCTGCCGCTGATCTGATCCATGCACCCCGACGCCTTCACCGGCGCCGGGGTCATGGGGGCACGCCGGCCCACTCACCCTGACGACGGGCCATGAAGATCTCTCTTCCCAACTGGTCACTCGGCGCCGCGATCTTCAAGGCACTGCGCTCGCGCTTTTCGAGCGTGCTGGCCATGAACCTGTCGAGCGTCGCGCCTGCGGCCAACGCGCTCACCGACGACGAGGTGCGCGCACTCACGCCCGCACAGATCGCAGCCATGAGCACCGACGAGCTCAACGCGCTCACGGCGTTTCAGTTCAGCATCCTGACCGCGGCGCAGGCACGCGCCATCACCACCTTGCAAATGCCGGCGCTGGAAAGTGCCGACCTGCGCTCGCTCAGCACCGCCGCCGTGGCCGGCCTCAGCACCGCGCAGATCGACTCGCTCAACTCGGCGCAAGTGGCATTGCTGACCACGCAGCAAGTGCCCTCGCTCAGCACCGAGCAGATTGCAAGCCTCACCACCGCGGACGTCATCGCACTCACCACCACCCAGGTGGCCGTGCTCACCACCGCTCAAGCCGCCGCGCTCACCACCGACCAGCTCGCGGCCATGCAAACCGCCGACCTGCGCGCGCTCACCATCGAGGCGCTTCAAAGCCTCAGCACCGATCAACTGGCGGCCCTGCGGCCCGCACAGTTCGCCGCGCTGAGCACCACCCAGCTGGTGTCGCTGAGCACCGCACAGTTCACCAGCCTGACCAGTGCCGACTTTGCCGCACTCAGCACCGGCCACATCCGCGCGCTGAGTGGTGCGCAGCTCGGCCTGCTGGCCACCGATCAGCTCAACGGGCTGGGCACGGCGCACTTCGCCACCCTCACCACCACACAGCTCGACTCGATCACCACCGGCCAGATGGCCGCGCTCGAAAGCGCCGACCTGCGTGCGCTGGGCAGCGCGGCGCTGCGCAGCCTGTCGGGCGAACAGCTCGGCGCCCTGGTCAGCGCTCAGATCGCCGCACTGACCACCAGCCAGGTGGTGTCGCTCATGACCAGCCAGGTGGCCGGTCTCGGCACCGCTGACCTCAACGCCTTCGGCACCACACAGTTCGCCGCCCTCACCACGGCGCAGGCCAGGGCCTTGACGCTCGAACAAATCTCGACGCTGGAAACGGACGACCTGCGCGCACTCAGCACCAGCGCATTGCGCGCCTGGTCGGCCGAACAACTGGCCGCACTCGACAGCGCGCACCTGATGGCGCTCAGCCCGGCGCAGATCGGCGTCATCACCCCGGCGCAGATTGCGGGGCTGCCCTCCGAGCTGCTCAACGCCTTTGGCACCGCGCAGTTCGCCGCCTTCAGCACCGCCCAGGTGGCCGCCATCACCCCCACGCAAATGGCGCAGCTGGAAAGCGCCGACCTGCGCGCCCTCACCTCGCAGCAGTACGCCGTCTTGTCGTCGGCCCAGATGAGCGCCTTGCTGCCCGAGCAGGTGGCCGCCATCGAGCTGCTGGATTTGCGCGCCCTCAGCACCGCCGCCGTGCGTGCCCTGTCGGCGGAGCAATTCGCGGCGATGAGCTCGCAGCAAATCGCCGCGCTCACCATCGAACAGGTGGCCGCACTCGCGCCCGAACACATTGCCTCGCTCGACGTTGCCAGCTTGAACGCCTTCGCGTCGGCCCAGTTCGCCGCCATGACGAGCGCCCAGGTGAGCGCGTTCACCCCCGAGCAGATCACCAACCTCGAAACACTCGACCTGCGCGCACTCAGCCCGACGGCGGTACGGGCGCTGTCGGTGGAGCAACTGGCGGCCCTGGTGCCGCCGCAGGTCAGCATGCTCACCACCGCCCAAGTGGCAGCGCTGCAACCTGACCGCCTGGCCAGCCTGCCACCCGACACACTCAACGTGCTGGGCACGGCGCACTTTTCGGTGCTCAGCACGGCGCAGGTCAGCGCGCTCACGCTGGAGCAAATCTCGTTTCTGGAAACCGCCGACCTGCGTGCCATCAGCACTGGCGCACTGCGCGCCTGGTCCGCCGAGCAGTTTGCTGCGCTCGACGGCGCTCACCTCTCGGCGCTGACCACGGCGCAGATTTCACTGGTCACCCCCGTGCAACTTGCCGGCCTGCCGGTGGATTCGCTCAACGCGCTGAGCACAGGGCAGTTTGCCGCCCTCACCACCGCCCAGGTGGCCGCGCTCACCGAGACGCAGATCTACTACCTTGAAAGCGCCGACCTGCGTGCGCTGAGCACACAGCATTACGCGGCCCTCACCACCACCCAGGTGGCCAACATCGCCCCCGCGCAGATGGCGATTCTGGAAACAGCCGACTTCCGTGCACTGAGCACCGCCGTGATCAGCAGCTTGACGGCCGATCAATTTGGCGCGCTCAGCGCCCAGCAGCTCGGTGCCATGACCGCGTCCCAGGTGGGCTCGCTCAGCGCCACCAACATCGGCCTCTTGCCCAGCAACACGCTCAACGGCTTTGGCACGGCCCAGTTCGCCGCGCTCACCAGCGCGCAGGTGAGCGGCCTCACCGACGTGCAGATCGCCAACCTCGAGTCGGCCGACCTGCGCGCACTCAGCACCGCCATCGTGCGCACGCTCAGCGTGGAGCAGGTGTCGGCCTTGTCGTCGGACCAGGTCGCCACGCTCACCACCGCGCAGGTGGCGGCGCTGCAAACCGACCACATCGCGAGCTTCACGCCCGCCACGCTCAACGGCCTGGGCACGGCGCAGTTTGCCGCCCTCACCACGGCGCAGGCCTCGGCCTTCACGGTGGAGCAGATCGCCGGCCTGGAGACCGCCGACCTGCGCGCGCTCAGCACCGCTGCGCTCCGCGCCTGGTCGGGCGAGCAGTTTGGCGCGCTCGACGGCACGCAGATTTCGTCGCTCACGGCCACCCAGATCTCGCTGGTCACTCCTGGGCAGATCGCAGGCCTGGCCACCGAGTCACTCAACGCGCTGGGCACCGCGCAATTTGCCGCGCTCACCACCGCGCAGGTGAGCGCACTCACCGCCTCACAACTCGGCAACCTCGAAAGCGAAGACTGGCGCGCCCTCACCACCCGCCAGGTGGCCGGGCTCAGCTCGGCCCAGGTGGCCGAGCTCACCCCCACCCAGCTGGGCCTCATGGAAACGGCCGACGTGCGTGCGCTCAGCACCGCCGCCTTCAATGCGCTGTCGGCGACCCAGTTCGGCGGCTTCGACACGGCACAGATCGCGGTCATCACCAGCGCCCAGTTCGGCGTGATGACCCCCGATCAGATCGGCTCCATCACGCCGGCCAGCTTGAACGCCTTCACCACCGCCCACTTCGCCGCGCTGAGCAGCGCGCAGGTGAGTGGCCTCACCGAGCAACAGATCAGCCTGATGGAAACGGCCGACCTGCGCGCGCTCAGCACCGCCGCCTTCCGCGCCCTCTCGGCCGCGCAGTTCGACGACTTGAGCACCACCCAGTTTTCACGCCTCACCACGCAGCAGATCGGCGCCATGAGCACCGACCAGGCGCAGGCGCTCAGCACCGACCACATCGTGGCGCTGACCACCGCGCAGGTGGTGGCGCTGAGCACGGCCGACATCCTGGTGATGTCGCCCGAGCAGCTGGCTGCCTTCGAGCCGCAAGACCTGGCCGTGATGTCCAACGCGCAGATCGACGCCTTCTTGCAAGCCACCCCGATGGTGCTCGACCTCAACGGCGACGGCGTGCGCACCACCGCCGCCGCCGACGGGGTGATGTTCGACATCGCCGCCACCGGCAACCTGCACAAGGTGGGCTGGGCCAGCGCGAACGATGGCCTGTTGGTGATGGACCGCAATGGCGACGGCCGTATCAACGACGGCCGAGAACTCTTCGGCGTGGGCACCCAGCGCGCCGACGGCACCCGTGCCGGCAACGGCTACGCCGCGATGGCGCTCGAAGACAGCAACCGCGACGGCCAGCTGAGCGCCGCCGACCAGAACTTCGGCGCGCTCAAGCTCTGGGTCGACGCCAACCAGGACGGCAAGACCGACCAAGGCGAGCTGCGCGGCCTGGCCGACTTCGGCATCGTTTCGCTCGATCTCTCGGCCGTGACCGGAACCCAGGTCGACAACGGCAACCTGCTCGGCCTGGTGTCGAGCTACACCACCCAAGACGGCGAGCAACACGCCATGGCCGACGTGTGGTTCGCCAAAGACGTGGCCGCTGCGCCGCGGTTGGGTGAGCTGCTGGTGGCCCCGGCGGCCGAGGTGTTGCCGGCAGCGCCTGCGGCGCCCACCGCGCCGGCGAGCGGGGTCGTTGCCCACACGGCGGCACCCGCACGGTTTTTCAGCGACACCCGACCGGCGCCGTTGATCTGACACGGGTCTGCCGACATGCATCGCTAACGATGCATATTCTTTAGCAGATATCGTTTAAGAAACTTTCTCTTGCCAAAGGCCGAGCGGCGGACAAGAATCAAGCCCTCAAAAGTATCGATAATGATACATACAAGGCACTTGTTTCGTATACGACACCCATGACCACACACAGCACCCTCACCCGCCTGGGCGCCCAATTGCGCCGCCAGCGCCTGGAGCGCGGCCTCACCCAGGCCGAGCTGGCGCTGCGCGCGGGACTCCCCCGGCTGAAGATCGTGCAGGTCGAGGCTGGCCACGGCACCGTGTCGGCAGGCGCCTATGCGCGGGTGGCAGGGGCCTTGGGGCTGGAGCTGGCCTCGGTGCCAGCGCGGCGCCCCACCCTCGACGAGATGGACGAGTTCTTGAAATGACCGGCATGAGCGACACCCCCGCCACCCGGCTGCACGTGCACACGCCCAGTGGCGAAGCCGGTGTGCTCGCACACGAGCATGCTTATGTGTTTGGCTGCTCTGGCCACGCCCAAGCCACCGAGGCCGTTTCGCTGACCATGCCGGTGCGGCTGCAGGCCTACGAGCGCGCCACGCTGCACCCCATCTTCCAGATGAACCTGCCCGAGGGTTATCTGCTGGAGAGGCTGCGCAACCGCCTGGCCAAGACCAGCGGCACCGACCCGCTTTTGCTGCTGAGCCTGCTGGGTGGAGACGCCCCCATCGGCCGGTTGCGATACACCACCGGGCCCGCACTGCCCGGCCCGGCGCAAGCGGGCGAGCGCCTGAGCGACATCCTCGCCTACCGAGGCGCCGAAGGGCTGTTCGACAGCCTGGTCGAGCGCTACATCAACCGCTCGGGCCTGAGCGGTGTGCAGCCCAAGGTGCTGGTGCCCGAGGTGAGCCACAAGGCGTCGGCCATCACCGACGAGCTCATCGTCAAATCGGGCCTGCAGGAGTTTCCCGGCCTCGCCATCAACGAGTTCGTTTGCATGAGCGCCGTGGCAGCGGCCGGCATCCCGGTGCCGGAGTTCTATCTCTCCGACGACCGCTCGCTGTTCGTCATGCGCCGCTTCGACCGCGGGCTCGACGGCCGCGCACTCGGCTTCGAAGACATGGCCGTGCTCTCCGGCAAGAACGCTGCCGACAAATACACCGGCCGCTACGAAGACATCGCCAAGCTCATCAAGGCCTTCTGCCCGCCCGACCCGGCCCACCGCTCGCTGGCGCACCTGTTCGACCTGGTCGCCATGTCGTGCCTGCTGGGCAACGGCGACGCCCACCTCAAGAACTTCGGCCTGCTCTACGAGCACCCCGAGAGCGACGACATTGCGCTCGCTCCCGCCTACGACATCGTCAACACCACCTGCTACCTGCCCAACGACAGCCTGGCGCTGAGCCTGGCCGGCAACAAGGGGCTGTTTGCGGCACGTGCCGACCTGCTCGCCTTCGCCGTGGCGCACTGCAACCTGCCGCAAAAGGCGGCTCGCGCGCGGCTGCTGGAGCTGTGCGACGCGCTCTCCGACACGCTGAAACAGCATGCGGGCCTGGCTGCCGAAGTGCCTGGCCTGGTGGAGGCGCTCACGCGCTCGCTCGCGACCTTCCGCGCCACGTTCATGAAATGATGGCCTCCCACATCAACGCGGAGGAACCTTTCCATGCTCGTCAGCAACCTCGAGACCGCCCCCGGCCACCGCATCGTCGCGCACCTGGGCATTGCACAAGGCAGCACCGTGCGTGCGAAGCACGTGGGGCGCGACTTCCTGTCGGGCTTGAAGAACATCGTCGGCGGCGAGCTCAAGGCCTACACCGAGCTGATGCAAGAGGCGCGTGACGAGGCCGTCAAGCGCATGACCGACGAGGCGCGCAGCATGGGCGCCAACGCGGTGCTCAACCTGCGCTTCGTCACCACCTCGATCACCATGGGCGCGGCCGAGATCCTGGCCTACGGCTCGGCGGTCACCGTCGAGAAGCTCTGAGGCCATGGAGTACCTCTCCGCATTCTTCAACCTCGGCCTGCCGATCCTCCTGCTGGCGGTGGGCTACTTCGTGGGGCGCGCGCTCGAAGCGCGCCACTACGCGTCGATCCGCCAGCGCGAGCGCGAGCTGCAGCCGGTGCTGGCGCTCAACACCCGCTACGTGCCCGAGGGCGTCAACGCCATCGGCTCGCTGGTGGTGAGCGGCAGCGTGGTGGTGTCGTCCGACTACTTCAAGACCTTCGTCGCCGGCTTTCGCACTCTTTTCGGTGGGCGCTTTCGCGGCTATGAAACCTTGCTGGAGCGCGCCCGCCGCGAGGCCATGCTGCGCATGAAGCTGCAAGCACGCAGGAATGGCAGCTCGTTGGTGATTGGCGTGCGCTTTCACACCACCCAGGTCGCCGGCTCGCAAACACCTTCGGTCGAAGTGATGGCCTACGGTACGGCGCTGCGCACCAAGCCCCTATGAGTGAAGAACCGCGCGGGCCAACGCTCGAGAACCGGCTGCCGGCCGAAGGCATCAACAGCAGCAGCGAACACCCGCTGAAAGAGTTCGCCTGGCTCATCGTGGCCACCGGCGTCACGCTGCTGGTGCTGATGGCACTGGCCAGCTGGGGCGCGCGCTGGCTGGCGCCCCAGCTTCCGTTCTCCGCCGAGGTGTCGCTGGCCGAGCGCCTGGTCGACCGACCCACCCCACCCGAGCACGCTGCACGCACCGCCGAGCTGCAGCGCGTGGCCGACCAGGTGGCGGCGCGCATGGCCCTGCCCGCAGGTTTGGTGGTGGTGGTCAGCTACAGCGACTCCTCCGTCGTCAACGCCTACGCCACCGTGGGCGGCCGCATCCAGGTCTTCAAGGGGCTGCTGCACGAGCTGCAGAGCGAAGAAGCGCTGGCCGCATTGCTGGCGCATGAGATCGCGCATGTGAAACACCGCCACGTGGCTGCCAGCCTCGGTCGTGGCCTGGCGGTGGCGCTGTTGCTGAGCGTGGTGTCGGCCGACGCCGGTGCAGCCGCCGCCGAATCGGCCCTCGGCAGCGCTGCGGGTTTCACGATGCTCGGCTACTCGCGAGAGCAGGAGGCCCAGGCCGATGAAGAGGCCGCGCGGGCCGTGATGGCACTGCACGGCCACGCTGGCGGCCTGGTCGAGCTTTTCACCCGGCTCGGCCAGGCGAGCAAGAGCGCAGGCCCCAAGCTGGAAGCGCTGAACTCGCACCCGCTGACCGAAGCCCGGCTGGCGGCGGTGCAAGCGCGGGCACGTGAACAAGGTTGGCCCACCTCGGGCGCGCTGACGCCTTTGCCCGAGGTGTTGAAGAAAACGGCCAAGCCCAGCTGAGCGGCGCGGGTAATTTTCGGCTTCATGTCGATTTCGACGACATTCGTTCGTCGTGTGAGTAGCAGCGCCTGACACGCCGGCGCCGTGCACCCCCACCGAGAGGAAACCGACATGAACTATGTGGATGGATTTGTCGCCGCCGTTGTCACCGACAAGCGGGAAAACTATTGTCAGCACGCCAAGATGGCCGCCGCCGTCTTCAAGGAGAACGGCGCGCTGCGCGTGGTCGAGTGCTGGGGCGACGACGTGCCCGAAGGCAAGCTGACCTCGTTCCCCCTGGCCGTGAAACGCGAAGCCCACGAAACCGTGGTGTTCTCGTGGATCGTGTGGCCCTCGAAGGCCGTGCGCGACGCGGGCATGAAAGCCACCATGGAAGACAAGCGCTTGGTCGGCGTGGAGATGCCGTTCGACGGCAAACGCCTGATCTACGGCGGGTTCGAAGTCTTGATGGATGTGTGACAGGAGAACGAACATGATGCCAAAAAATGCGATCTGCCTCTGGTACGACGGCACCGCCCTCGACGCCGCAACCTTCTACGCCGAGACCTTCTCCAACAGCGCAGTGGGCGCGGTCTATCGCGCGCCCGGCGATTACCCCATGGGCAAAGAGGGCGGTGTGTTGACGGTCGAGTTCACCGTCATCGGCATCCCTTGCCTGGGCCTCAACGGTGGCCCGATGTTCAAACACACCGAGGCCTTTTCGTTCCAGGTGGCGACAGATGACCAGGCCGAAACCGACCGCCTGTGGAACGCGATCGTCGGCAACGGCGGCCAGGAAAGCGCCTGCGGCTGGTGCAAGGACAAGTGGGGCCTGTCGTGGCAGATCACGCCACGCGCCCTCACCGCTGCGATTGCCGACCCTGACCGCGCGGTCGCCAAGCGCGCGTTCGAGGCGATGATGGAAATGAAGAAGATCGACATCGCGGCGATCGAGGCGGCGCGGCGCGGTTGAGAAGCATGCAACCGCCGCCCTTGGGTGTCGTGCGCCGCGGCGCTTCAGTTCGGCGTGGCGCTGCTGGCCGCGCCGGCAGGCAGCAACTGCATCACGTCGATGCGGGCTGAGCCGCAGTTGTTTTCGTAGAACACCTGTCGGCGCCACGACGGGCCGATTGCGTCGTTGACGTAGACAAACAGCGGGCCGCTGGAGCGCGCGACGATGGTCGTTTCGAACACCTCCTCCTTGCCCACGCTGGCCGCCTGCTGCGCGGCGCAGTTCACCGCGTTGCTGCCGGCTGCAGCGTCCGTGATGGTGCGGCCCGACTGCGGTGGCGTGCTGGGCTGTGCGTGCAGCACGTAGGTGTCGTTGCCGCTGGCGCCGATGCGCGCCATGAGCTGAAACCACGGCTCAGTGAGGTGTCGGCGCATCGGCACGGCGACAGCCATCAGCATGGCCAGCTTCGCGTCGAGCGGCGCTTCGAAGCCGTGGGGGCCGGCGGGAATGCTCTTGTCCCACCAACGTGCATGGCCTGGCACGGTCAGGCGGATGCGATAGGTGCCGCCCGCTTCAGCCGTCGTCGCGGTGGGGGCGCACAGCGAGCGCAGGTCGAACGCGGCCCCCGCGGCCGAGACGGGCACCGGCGCAGCCGTGCAGATACGCCCTGCGGCAACATCGTCGGCGAACCCGTATTGCACGTAAACCGCAAACGCACCATAGGCAATGGCCACCAGGAACGCCAGTGGCAGCACGCCATGCGTCAGGACGCGGATCGCGCCCTGATACAGGCCGTGGTTACGCACCGTCTGGAGCAGGCGCGACAGCAGCCCGGTCACCGCCGGTGGCGCCACCTGGTACGCCGCTCTCGGGCGCAGCGGCGGCATCGCGTACCAGACTCGCCGCATGTGGTCGCCAATGCGTCCGGCGAACCAACTACCGGCCCAAAGGCATGCGGCCAGGGCCAGCAACAGCGGCAGGGAACTGGCGGGGTGCGAGAAGAACGACTCCAGCCAGACCGAGGCCAACGAAGGCAGCAGCAGGCCAAGGGCTCCTAGCGGAGCGACCAGCACGCACAGCCGACCGCCGTCGGCGCAAGCGCCGGTGCCTGGCCAAAGCAACGGCGCCACCCGCAGCACGAGCGTCACGGCCAGCGTCAGGAAGTAGGCGACGCGGCGCCACCACACAGCGTTGTAGACCCGCTCGCGCCGTTGCTCGTAGGCCGCCCCCCGACTTGTCAGCGGCGTGGGCGCCTCGGCCTTGCCGGGGTCGCCGCCACTGTCGACCGCGTGCGGCATCTGCTGCAAGTAGTCATCGGCGGAAATGATCCGCCCGTCGATGCGCATCACCGCAAAGTCGGGCGGCAGCGCTATCGGCGCGTAGCCGTCGTGACCGGCCTTGATACGCCGCAGCACGCTTTCGTGCACTTTGACGCGAGGCACCTGCACGTCGCGCGTGTGCACCAGTCGCTCGATCCGCCGCGGGTTGTAGCGGTAGTAGCCCGCCAGCCCTCTGCGCGAGTCGTACAGAGGGCCGTTCTCGTCGGACAGCGACACCTGCTCGCTCCAGATCTGCGACTCGAACCGCAGCCCGTGCTTGTGCGCTTCGCACATGATCCACTGCAGCGGCACATAGGACAGGCTGTCGTCCGGGTAGCCGCCGCCGACGTTGGCATGCACGCCGGCAAACCACACCTGGCTGATGCGTTCGTCGTCGATGTGCCCGGTGGTGCGGTTGCCGCCGTGCACGCCCGAGTCGGGCTTGCCCGGTTGCGGCTCTTCATTCCACAAGCGCGGGTGGAATGCATTGCGTTCGTCGTCTAGCGCCAGCGCATGGCGCGCACGCAACACCCGCGGGTTCAGGTTGTAGTCACGCATGGTCAGTGGCCACACGAACCTGTCGATGGCCCGGGTCAGTTCGTCGACCGGCAGACCGTAGGCATCGACCGTGTCCCACAGGCCGACGAACTGGATGCGGATGGCGTTGTCGGCTCCCGGTTGCCCGATGCGTTGCGCTTGCGAATACGGCCTCCGGCGCAGCACGGCGTTCCACACACCAAGCGCCACGTCCCGCACGCCACGCAGCAGGGGCACCAGCGGATTCCAGCTCTTGAACCGCGCTGCGCGGTAGGCGCGGTAGGCGTCAGCGGCCCAGCGCTGCAGATCGGCTTCGTTGCCGCCGTAGCGCACCAGCCCCTGCGACAGCACCAGGCCGAGCAGCACACGGATCGTGAACGCCCCGCGGCTGAACCCAAAGGCATAGATGTTGTCGCCGGGCTCGTACATCCGGCACAGGAACACGTAGAGGTCGCGCACGTTGCGCGACAGGCCGACGCCGAAAGCACCGCCCAGCACTGCCAGCGGCTTGAACGACGAGGTGCCGACGCCATCGTCGTAGAAGGCGAACTGACGCGGCTGTCCGGGTGTCTGCGGGTCGGTCAGGTCCACCGCTTGGTAGATGCGCCAGACGTTGGTCTTGAACAGCTTGCCGGAGCTGTTGCCGGTACCGTCAGAAAGGAGCACGAGGTTCTTGGGCATACGCGACTTCCAGCCTTCCGGCCACACATGCGGCTGGGCCTGAGTCTGGGATGCGGCGGACTGCGCGGCATCCGCAATTCGGTGGATGACCAGGCGCGGCCGAAGGGGAAATCACCGGCCCCAGCAGCTCAAGCCATGCGCGCCGACAAGCCCACGACAGTCTGCGACGGCAGCTTGGTCATGCACGCCACGAACAACGCGCTGCGAAGCCAGCCTGCCAGCCACGCCTGAAGCGCCGGTAGCTCCTGCCCAGCAAACCAGCGTGGCTCCACCGCAGCGAACTGACGCACAAAAGGAAAGATCGCCAGATCAGTGGCACAGGGGGTGGCCCCACCGAGACAAGGCTGGCGCTGCAGCCTTGTCTCCAGCCGCACGAGCAACGCCGCCATCGCCTGTGAGCGCTCCGCCTCGCGGGACGTCACCTCACCCGGGTATCGCTCCGGGTACTTGTAGCGATCCAGGTGGCGCTTGAAGTCGCCGTCGTTGCGCTGCAGCAAGCCGAGGTTCTCTTCGGATTGCGCCCTGCCCCACCAGCCCTCGTGGTCGTCTGGCTCGAGGGCCCAGCGCATGATGTCCCAGCTCTCATCGAACACGCGCCCGTCAGGCAGGTGAAGCACCGGCACCGTGCCTTTGGGCGACAAGGCCAGCATCGCAGCGGGTTTGTCGCGCAAGACGATTTCGAAGATCTGGAAACTCCGCTTCGCTTGAAGCAAGGCCATGCGCGCCCGCATGGCGTAGGGGCAGCGCCGGTAGCTGTAGAGCAAGGGCAAGGGGTGAAGGTCTGGCATGTGAAGGCGCGGTGCGCCGCTCGCGTGCAGGCTTAGCGCAGGTGCTGGGCAAACGTTTCGAGCTGGGTGATGCAGGTGCCCCAGCCGTCGAAGAAGCCCATCTGCTCGTGGCTGTCGCGCGTGGCCTTGTCGGGGTGCATCACGGCGGCGATGTAGCGTGTGCCCTCGCCTTCGTCGGCCATCGTGATGATGGCGGTGAAGGGGAGCCAGGGGGTTGTCGGCCGCCAGTCTTCGACGAGCAACGACGTGAAGACGATGCGCTCCTGCGGCACCACTTCCAGAAAGCTGCCCGGGTTGTCGCTGGTGCCACCATCGGGGCCGCGCATGAAGGTGTAGAAGGCGCCGCCGGCGCGCAGGTCGAAGGCGCGCACCTCGGTCGTCCAGGGTTTGGGGCACCACCATTCCTTGAGCAGCTCGGGCTCGGTCCACGCACGCCACACGGTGGCGCGCGGTGCGCGCACCAGGCGCGAGATGACGAGGTCTTGTTCGCCGGGTTCGAGGGTGCTGCTCTGGCTCATGGGGGGTTCTCCTGGTGAAGCTTTTCGGCCAAGGCGGCCATGCGGTCGGTGCGTGCTTCCCACACCGCGCGCTGCTCGGTCATCCAGTGTTCGGCCTGCGTGAGCGCCTTGGGCCGCAGCTCGCAGGTGCGCACTCGGCCCAGCTTGCTGGAGCGGATGACGCCGCTGCGCTCGAGCACGGTGAGGTGTTTCATGAACGAGGGCAACGCCATCTCGAAGGGCGCGGCGAGTGCCGACACCGTGGCCGGCCCGCGCCCCAACACACCGACGATCGCGCGGCGCGTGGGATCGGCCAGGGCGTAGAACACCTCGGTCAGCTGAACAGTGAACTGGGCAGATTGGTTAGCCATTTGGCTTAGTATCACCAAACTCCCCGCCGCCTGTCAAGGCGCCGCAGCAAGCCCCGCCCGTACGGCCTCGACGCGCTTGCGGTTGGCGCCCAGGTCGCTCTTGCCCAAACGCGAGGCCGAGCGCACCTGGATCACCTGGGCCGCCGGGTCGTACCAGAACTCCACGTCGTCGACGTACTTCATCAGCTTGGTGGTGAACTGCGCGTAGAGGTAATCGGGCTCGCTCTTCACGACCTTGGCACCGGGCATGGCTTCGACCACCGCCTTGAGCTTGGCCATCGTCGCGGGGCCGTCGCCGCGCAGGGCCAGCGGGGCGATCTCGGCGTAGCGGCGCTGCGGGTGATCGGGGTAGAGCCCGGCCTGGCTGCTCACGCAGTTGTCGGTCTTGGACAGCGGCTTGAGCTTGCCGTCGCGCACGCCCAGGTCGGGCGGCTCCTTGCCTGTGAGCAGGCCTGCCTGGCCGGCCGCTATCGCCGCCAGCACCAGCACGATCAACACGATCACGATCCATTTCAGCAACAACATGGGCACCTCTCGGCAGTGGTTGAACCACGTAGTTGAACACCCTTGCTGCCGATACCCAAACGCCGGCCAAGCCTATTGCCGGCGTGCAAACATGCAGCCCATGAGTTTGCAACCCCAGCGCCTGGCGCGTCGCCGCCTTTTCGCCCTGTTCGGAATCATCGTGCTGGTCCTGGGGCTGCAGGTGGGTTGCGCCACTCTCGACGAGCGCCAGCGCGGTTGGATCTTCCAGCCCAGCGACCGCACCTGGTACGGCGGCCTGGCCGCGGCCGAGGGCATGCAAGACGTGTGGATCAACTTCACCTCGCGCGCGGCCGATGCCTCGGGCAAGCAGGTGAAGCTGCACGCGCTGTGGGTGCCGCAGACCGACCCCAAGGCCCCCGTGCTGCTTTACCTGCACGGCGCCCGCTTCGACGTGCGCGGCAGCTCACCGCGCATGCGCCGCATGCACGAACTGGGGTTCGCCGTGCTGGGGGTCGACTATCGCGGCTTCGGCCGCAGCAGCCCGGGCCTGCCCTCGGAACAATGGGCCGCCGAAGACGCGCGCGCCGCCTGGGACTGGCTGGCCACGCAACACCCGCAGTCGCAACGTTTCATCTTCGGCCACTCGCTGGGTGGCGCCATCGCGGTGCAGCTCGCCACCGAGGTGGCCGACGAGACGGGGCTGATCGTCGAGGGCAGCTTCACCTCCATCGCCGACGTGGTGAGCACTTTCCGTTGGGGCTGGCTGCCTGTGTCGCCGTTCATCACGCAGCGTTTTGACGCCGCCTCGCGCATTGCCGACGTGGGCTCGCCTGTGCTGGTGGTGCACGGCAGCCAAGACAAGCTGATCAGCCCTGCGCTGGGCCAGGGCCTGTTCGAGCGTGCGCGCGAACCCAAGCGTTTTGTGCTGGTCGAGGGGGGTTCGCACCACAACACCAACGCCGTGGGCCAGCCCCTGTACAGACAGGCGCTGGCCGATCTGTTCGGCCTGCAAACCACGCCCTGAGGGTGGCTTGGGCGGCCTGGTCGCCGGGCAGTGGTACAACCATGGCCCCGCCGCCATCTCACCGATGCGAAGGCGGCAGTTACCACTTCAACCACCATGAGGTTCACATGAGCGCAGACAAAGACCGTGCCATCCGCAGGCAAAAGCAGAAACGTGCGAAAGACTTGAAGAAACAAGCTCGCCCGCAGCCGGCCAAGAAGGCCGCAGCCTGAAGCAGGCATGCCGTCATTCCCGCCCCGGGCGGGGATGACGCGAGGTGTCAGGCCGGGACGGCCCGCACCACGTATTGCAGGGGCAGCGCGTCTTGCACGGCCTGCTCGGGCGACTGGCCCATGGCTTCGGCCATCGCGCGAATGATGGGCAGCACACGGTCGCGGCCCGGCTCGTTGAAGATGCGCGGCTTGCCGGCATCGATGCGGAAACCGGCGTTCTGGAACATCTCGAGCATGGTCACGCGGGTGAACCAGCGTAGGTGCGTGCGGTCGAGCAAGCCCCCATCGGTGTAGCGGAAGTCGCCCACGCTCAGGCGAGCCTGCAAGCTCCAGTGCTGTGCGTTCGGAATGCTGGCCACGACGCAGCCGTCGGCCGGCATCACTTTGCGAATGCGTGCGAGCAGGCGCCACGGGTCGCGCAAATGCTCGAGCACGTCGCCAAAGACCCAGCAGTTGCGGCTGGCCAGCTCGGCCAGCTCGTGGTCGGCCATGCGCTCGACGTCGAGTGCCATCACCTGGTTGCAGTGGCGCTTGGCGATCTCGGCGGCCGTGGCGTCGAATTCGATGCCCCAGTAATCGCAGTCGCCATGCGCGCCCTTGAAGGCCTGGGCCAGTGCGCCGGTGCTGCAGCCGACTTCGAGCACCTTGTTGGCACCCGGCGGCATCAGGGCCAGCAGGTCGTGGTTGTAGGACTGCGGGGCGGCTGCGACAGTTTGTTCGCGCTTGCGCTTTTCTTGGGCCTCGGCCATCCACTCTTCGAGGTGGTATCCGCCGGTGGCGCTGACGGTGCCACGGCCGATGTGGTCGATGAAGATGCGGGTCGTGCCGTCTTTCAGGTCGTTGCCCACCCAGTCGACGTTGCGCAGCAGGCTTGACATCCCGGCGTCGTGCAGCGCGCGCATCGCGTCGATCATCGGGGCGCCGTGCTTGATGGGCATCGGCCACTCTTTCATCACCTCGACGTTGCACAGCATGCACGGCGGGTGCATGTAGTGGATGGCGCCGTAGCCGTATTCGATGTCGAAGCCGTCGCGGTTGACGTACTGCACCGTGCCCACACCGTAGTCGGTGGGTTGCAGCTGCTCGTGCAGCGACTCGAGGAAGCCCTCGCGCACGATAACGATGTCGGAGTCGAGAAACAGCACCGGGCCCTTCAACCCCAGGTTGTTGATCGCCCATGCCAGGCCGGGGCCGTGGTGGATGTTGTAGCCGAAGGCGTGCAGGTGAACGTTCTCGAAACCTTCAACCACGGTCTTGATCTTGGCCGCCGGCTCGGCGTCGGAGCCGTCGATGACGTAGATCGGGTTCGGGTAGAACTTGCGAAAGGACGCCAGCAGACCGAGGATCAACTCGGGCGAGTTGTACGAAACGGTCACCACCGGAATGTCATGTGTGTTCATGCTTGGACTCTTTTTAGGAAAGCGCGCCACGCTTCAAGAAACTTCGCCTCGGCCGCGGGGGATGCTTTTGCCAGCTCGGGCATCAGCGCGCAAAACGGCGCCATATCGGCCTCGTTGCCGTAGCGTGCGGGCACCACCGGGCACAGCCCGGCCATGCAGTTTTCAAACTGGGTCTGCGTGATCTGCCCGATGCGCCGCCCGGCAATGGCGAGCGCGAGGTAGGCCAGGTGCGCCAGCTTCATCGGCCGGCCCATCGGGTCAGCCGAATGCTGCTGCGCGCTGGTGCGAAAGTAGCCGAGGTGGTCGTTGATGTAGGCCACCGGCGCGCGCAGGCTGGCGCTGAGAAACGCGCCCAGGTCTTCGAGGCCGGTGTAGGCGATCGACTCGATGCGGGGGTCGCTCACGATGTCGGCCATGTCGGCGCGCAGCACCACGTTGGAGTACTCGCCCAGCCAGTTGGAGCTGATCGCCGCGGTGGTGGCAAACAGCACGCCGGCGTCTAGCGCCAAGATGCGGTTGCTGTTGGTGTTGATGATGGCCGGCACGGGCAGGTCGCGCAGCGGCACGCCGGTTTCGGTGGCCGTCCAGCGGCGGCTGATCGAGCAGCTGATGCGGCCCGAAGCGTGCGCATGCAGGTGGCGCTCGTAGAACGGCGGGTAGATGATGTCGTCGTCGAGCAGCAGATGGAACAGCTCGGTCTCGCCGTTCCACAACTTCATCAGGTGAAGAAAGTTGTTGTACGCACCGCTGCGCGGGCCGGGTACCACGCTCACGTTCAGGTCGGCGATCATCGACTTGAGTGGCTCGCTGTTGAGCGTGGCCACGAAGGCCTGGTCGGGGCTGTCGTCTGAAAAGATGACGCGGTCGGGCTTGACGGTCTGGTGGCGCAGCGAGGTCAACAACTCCACCAGATACTTGGGCTTGTAGGCCGGGACGAGCGTGGCGATTCTCATGGGGCTGGCTCTGAATCAGCCACGCACTGCATCA
Source organism: Rhizobacter sp. (assembly GCA_014380155.1). Classification (GTDB taxonomy): domain Bacteria; phylum Pseudomonadota; class Gammaproteobacteria; order Burkholderiales; family Burkholderiaceae_C; genus Rhizobacter. The sequence goes on from JACMKJ010000401.1 coordinate 16,964, forward strand.
GCCACGGTGCGCACTTCGGCGCTGGTCAGGTAGGGCGAGATCGGCAGGCTCAGCACCTGGTGCTGCAGCCGCTCGGCAATCGGCAGCGCCGGCCAGGCGGAGCCTGCATAGGCCTTCTGCTGGTGGCAGGCGATGGGGTAGTGAACCATGCTGCCCACCTCGCGCCGCGTGAGCTGCGCTTGCAGCGCCTCGCGCTGTTCGCTTTGCACCACCATCAGGTGCCACACCGGCTCGGTGTCGGCCAGCACGGTGGGCAGCACCACGGGGCCGCCACGCAATGCTTGCAGGTACTCGGCGGCGAGTGCGCGGCGGGTGGCGTTTTCGCTGTCGAGGTGCGACAGCTTCACGCGCAACACGGCGGCTTGCATTTCGTCGAGGCGCGAGTTCACGCCAGGGATGTCGTGGCGGTACTTCACGCTCGAGCCGTAGTTGCGCATCTTGCGCAAGGTGGCGGCCAGGGTGTCGTCGCTGGTGGTGATGGCGCCGCCATCGCCCAACGCGCCGAGGTTCTTGCCGGGGTAGAAGCTGAAGCCTGCGGCATCGCCCAGGCTGCCGGCGCGCTTTCCTTTGTATCGCGCGCCGTGGGCTTGGGCGGCGTCTTCGATCACGCGCAGGCCGTGCTTGCGGGCAATGGCGTTGATCGGGTCCATGTCGGCCGGTTGGCCGTACAGGTGCACCGGCATGATGGCGCGGGTGCGCGGCGTGATGGCCGCTTCGATCAGCGCCGGGTCGAGGTTGAAGGTGCCCGCATCGGGCTCCACCGGCACCGGCGTGGCACCGGCCTGGCTCACCGCGAGCCAGGTGGCGATGAAGGTGTTCGACGGCACGATGACTTCATCGCCCGCCCCGATGTCATAGGCCCGCAGCACCAGGTGCAAGGCATCGAGGCCATTGGCCACGCTGATGCAGTGTTTGGCGCCGCAGTACTCGGCAAACTCGCGCTCGAAGGCTTCGGTTTCCTGGCCGAGGATGTACCAGCCCGAGTCGATGACACGCTGGATGGCCTGGCGGATGCCGGCTTCGTGCGGCGCGTTGACGCGCTTCAAGCTCAGGAATTCGATCATTTGCACCACCTTGCGCGCATGAATTCGGCGTAGTCGCGGTAGTAATCAGACTCTTCGTATTTGGTCGAGGCCAGCACCATGCACACCGAACCCGACGAGAAGTTGTCGAGCTCGCGCCAGATCATCGGGCAGACATACAGCCCGTTGTAAGAGCGGCTCATGTGCACACGCTTCTTGTCCTGGCCATCGTCGAGAACCACGTCGAAGCTGCCCGACATGGCGATGATGAACTGATGCAGTTCCTTGTGGGCGTGGCCGCCGCGCTCAGAACCACCGGGCACGTCGTACAGGTAGTACACGCGCGCGATGTTGAAGGGAATGTGATTGTTCGATTCCACGAAGGTCAGGTTGCCGCGAGGGTCCTGAATCTTGGGAAGCTCGAGAATCTGGCAACGTTCGATGCTCATCTGGATACCCGGTTTTGATGGTTCGACTGTGCCGCAGGCCGGGCCAGTGCAATCCGTCAAATTGGCGCGCTTTTGGCGCCCATCCCGGCGAGCGAGTGCTCATGACCGGGCAAAACGGGGCAACTCAGATGACGGTACTGATCAGGCGCAGAACGTCCTTGCAGTAGATGTTGGGCTCGCGTCGCAGGGTGAAGCGGCGCATGCCGATCACCTCTTCGAAGCGGCCGCCATTGAGCCAGCAGCCCGAGGCAATCGGGTCGAGCTTGAAGTGGTGGTAGGGCATGTCACCCGAAAACTCGTCGACCCAGCGGGCGCTGTGGTGCAGGCAGTCGATCTCGACGCACGAACGCTCGCCCAGGTAATTCAACTCCACCCGGATGACGTTTTCCAGCCGCTCGCTGATGCGGCTCACCTTGTCATTGAGCGTGGCCATGAAAGCTTGTTTGTCGATGGGCCGCCAGGTCGTGTCGTTCTGCTTGGCCGGCCGCTCTTGCAAGAAGGCATGGGCCAGCGCACGGTAGCTGCTGCCGTCGAACTGCTGGCCGATGGTGATGGACAGCCCGGTGCCGGCCGGGGCGCAGTAGTCGCCCGCGAGCATGGGCTTGACGGCATCGGCCACGTCGGGCGCCGTCTTGGCTGCGTATTCGACGAAGTCGATCGGCGTTTTGACGGCCAGGTTGATGTCGGAATAAGCGCTGCCGTCGTCGAGCAGTAAGTTGGCACCGAACGGGATCATCAGCTTGGGTTGCAGGATGCGGATCGAATTCAGGCAGTCGTCCATGTACATGTTGACCAGCCTGTCACCTTCGGCTTGCTTCTCGGCCGCCTGGCCTTCGCCGTATTCCAGCAGGAAGGGGTACCAGTGGATGTAGGCGTAGGGAATGCACGCCACGTCGATGCCGGGGCCCACGCGGGTGAACTTCTTCAGCGACTCGGGTTGCAGGTAGTTGTCGTTGCCGTGATACACGCAGAACGCGTCGTTGTAGACGATGGCCGAGGAGTCGATGCCGTTGCTCTCGTGCGTGACGCCATACATGCGCACCCCGTCGAGGATCTCGGTCACGGTTTCGGGCTCGACGATCAACAGGTTCTTGACGCCGTTGTGCTGCAGGTCTTCGATGAACGAAGGGCGACCGCCTACGACGACGATCTTGGCCTTGCCGTCGAGCGCCTTCAGGTACTCGAGGTCGTAATGGTCTTGGTGGATGTGCGAGACCACCACCGCGTCGACATCGAACACGCTCGGGTCGGCCACCTGCGCCGGAAAGAACGCCCACGAATCGGCATACGGCTTGGACAGGATCACCGGGTCGAACAAGATCTTCTTGCCGCCGAACACGGCCAGCACCGATGCATGGCCCATGTAGAACAGGCCATTGCTCTGGCCATGCTCGCGGTAGAACTGCTGCAGGCCGGCATGCAAGGGCAAAGACACCATGGGTTTCACTTTGCGCGCTTGGTGGCGACGAGGCCCACGTTCGCCAGGAGATGCGGCGGCAGCTGGACCGAGATACTCGTCAGCGCCTTGATCAGGTCAGGGTTCCAGCCGACCATCATGCTGTTGGGCACGACCTTCACGAAGTAGCCAAAACGCTCGGTGATCTCGAACCCGGCCGCCTCGAAATGCGCGGCCAGCTGGTCGAGGGTGAACACCCGCTGGTGGCCCACGAGCACGTCGCGCGGCGAGAGCGAATCATTCTTTTCCTGCAGGCCCATCATCACCGACAGCTCGCGGTGCAACGACTGCGCATTGGGCACCACGGCAATCACCTGGCCGCCCGGCGCCACCCAGTCGTGAATCTTGCGGACCACGTCGGCCGGCTGGTCAACGTGCTCCAGCACGTGCAGCGACAAGACGTTGTTGAACTGCCGTGAGGGCGTGAAGTTCTCGAAGTAGGAGCAATTCACCTTCAGCTTGCTGCCGAAACGCTCGCGGGCGTTGTCGCAGAGCTTGGCCGAGCCTTCCACGATCTCCACCTCGTAGCCGGCGGCCAGCAGCGGCTCGGTGATGGTGCCTTCGCCGAAGCCCATCTCCAGAATGGCCTTGTCGCCATTCACCACCTTCAAGCGGCTCAGCAGAGCCGGCAGGTTGGTGGTGTTGATGATGTTCTCGATGAAGTTCTCGCCAGTCGAGTCCTTGATGTAGATGTCGCTGGCGAAGTTTTCGATCTTCTTGCTGACGGCTGAGCTGGGCATGTGAATCTCTCAGGGGAAAAATGGAAGGGTGCCGTTCAGGCAGACACGTGCCG
>JACMKJ010000402.1 GCA_014380155.1 Rhizobacter sp.
CAGGCCGAAGGCATCCCAGCCCATGGGCATCAGCACGTTCATGCCCTTCATGCGCAGCTGGCGCGTGAGCATGTCGTTGATGGTGTAGTTGCGCACGTGGCCCATGTGCAACTTGCCGCTGGGGTAGGGCAGCATCGAGCAGGCGTAGAACTTCTCCTTGCTCGCGTCTTCCGTCACACGGTAGGCGTCGGCGGCCGTCCACGCGGCCTGGGCAGCGCGCTCGATGTCATTGGGCTTGAAGTCGGAGTTCATGGGTCGAGCCGTGCGAGCGGCAGCCTCTTCTTGGGGAGTGGGCGATTATAGGAAGGCACTGCCTCGGCAACGCCCCCTAGGACCTCTAGAACCGCGGTAGCTCGGCAAAGGGCAAGAGCCCCTTGCGCACATGCATCTTTCCGTACTCAGCGCAGCGCACGAGCGTGGGGATCACCTTGCCGGGGTTGAGCAGGCCTTCGGGATCGAAGGCACGCTTGAGCGCCAGCATCTGCTCGCGCTCGGGTGCCGAGAACTGAACGCACATCGACGACAGCTTTTCGACGCCCACGCCGTGTTCACCCGTCACCGTGCCGCCGAACCGGACGCTGGTTTCCAGGATGTCGGCGCCGAAGAGTTCGCAGCGGCGCAGCTGGTCGGGGTCGTTGGCGTCGAACAGGATCAGCGGGTGCAGGTTGCCGTCGCCCGCGTGGAAGACGTTGACGCAGCGGAGCATGTACTTCTTTTCCATCTCGGCGATGGCGAGCAGGATGTCGGCCAAGCGCTTGCGCGGGATGGTCGAATCCATGCACATGTAGTCGGGGCTGATGCGCCCGCTGGCCGGAAAGGCGTTCTTGCGGCCGCTCCAGAAGCGCAGGCGCTGGGCTTCGTCTTTGCTCACTTCCATGCGGGTGGCGCCACTTTCGGCCAGCACGTCGAGCATGCGGCCGATCTCTTCACTCACTTCTTCGGGCGTGCCGTCGCTCTCGCACAGCAGGATGGCGGCGGCATCGAGGTCGTAGCCGGCGTTCACGAAGCCTTCGACGGCGGCGACCATCGGCTTGTCCATCATCTCCAACCCGGCCGGGATGATGCCGGCGGCGATGATGTTGGCTACCGCATCGCCGGCACGGCGGATGTCGTCGAAGCTCGCCATGATGCAGCGCGCGAGCTGCGGCTTGGGCACGAGTTTCACGGTGACTTCGATCGCCACCGCCAGCATGCCTTCGCTGCCGATCAGCACCGTCATCAGGTCGAGGCCTGCCACGTCGAGCGCTTCGGCGCCGAACTCGACCGCCTCGCCGTCGGCCATGAAACCGCGCACCCGCAGCACGTTGTGCAAAGTCAGCCCGTACTTGAGGCAGTGCACACCGCCCGAGTTTTCGGCCACGTTGCCGCCAATGGTGCAGGCGATCTGGCTGCTGGGGTCCGGCGCGTAATACAGGCCGAGTGGGGCCACGGCCTCGCTGATGGCGAGGTTGCGCACACCGCACTGCACGGTGGCCGTGCGCGCCAGCGCGTCGACCCTCACGATGCGGTTGAACTTGGCCAGGCTGAGTGTCACGCCCATGCGGTGCGGCATCGCACCACCCGACAAGCCGGTGCCCGCGCCACGCGCCACCACCGGCACCCCGAGCTTGTGGCAGGCGCGCAGCACGGCGGCGACCTGCTCTTCGGTTTCGGGCAGGGCCACGGCGAGCGGTTGCTCGCGGTAGGCGGTGAGGCCGTCGCACTCATACGGCACCGTGTCTTCGCTTTGCCACAGCAGGGCGTGCGGCGGCAACAAGGCGGCCAGCTCGGCGACCACCGACGATTGGCGGGCCACACGCTCGTCGCGCGTGGGGACGGGGGGAGTGGTCATCGTGTTCATGGATCGGGCCAGGCAGAGAAGATCAAGCAGAGAAGACGGTCAGCACACCGGTGTAGCCATACAAGTGCCGGCGTGCGATCTCGCCCGAGGCAAAAAAGCCGGCCAGCGGCACATCACCCAGCGCCCGGCGAATGATCGCCAGCTCGGCCGAGGGCGCGCCGAAGTGCGGGCCACCACGGCCGACACAGCTCACGTAGATGGCACCCGCGATGCGCCGCGCCGG
>JACMKJ010000034.1 GCA_014380155.1 Rhizobacter sp.
GAGAACGGCCGCCTGGATGGCAGCGCCAACGTCGGCGGCCCCCTCATCGACGACAAGCTGCAGTTCCGCGCGAACCTGCGGCTGCAGGACTATGACGGCGCGTTCAAGAACGGTCTCGACGGAGGCCAGGTCGGCGGCGAGTCGACCCGTGGTGGGTCGCTGGCGTTGCGCTTCACGCCCACCGATTCGCTCGAATTCCTGCTGCGTGGCTCGAAGACCGAGCTCGAGGACGGCCACCCTGCGACCGTGGTGATCCCCGCCACGATCAACAACTGCAGCAACGGGGGCTTGCGTCTCTACTACTGCGGCACCTTGCCCACGCCCCCCGGTGTGCCAGCCGCGCACGCCAGCGCCCTGGCCGCCTTGCCCAATGGTGAGCTGCTGGCCTGCTGGTGGGCCGGGCAGCGCGAAAGTGCACCCGATGTGCGCCTCTATGTGGCGCGCTTTCGTGATGGCCGGTGGAGCGCGCCGCAAGCGGTGGTCGACCGCGACTCGCTCGGCCGCTCGCTGCACCTGGGTGTGCGCCGCATCGGCAACCCGGTGCTTTGGGTTGCGCCCGATGGCCGGGTGCACCTCTACATGGTGGCCACTGGCCTGGGGGGTTGGGCGGCCTCGCGCGTGGCGCAGCTGGTGTCGCAAGACGGTGGCCAGAGCTTTGCCGTCACTCGCCTGCTGCCGCTCACGCCGCTGTGGAACACCAGCGTGCTGGTGCGCACGCGGCCGGTGGGATTGAGCGATGGCGGCTGGCTGTTGCCTGCCTACTTCGAGCTGGGCAACAAGTACCCGATGGTGATCTCGTTCGATTCGAGTGGCGAGCCGCGCAGCGTGCAGCGCATCGGCGAAGCGCGCTCGTCCTTGCAACCGGCCTTGCTGCCGGTGTCGGGCAACGAGCTGCGTGCGCTGATGCGTGACCACGGCCCCCAGCGCCGCGTGCAGCAGGCGGTGAGCCGCGACGCCGGCCTGAGCTGGCAAGACGAGCCGCCGGCGGCACTCGCCAACGCCGACAACTCCCTGGCCGGCCTGCAGCTGACCGGCGGTGGCTACGTGCTGCTGCACAACGACGCGGTGGCGGGCGGCTCGCCGCGCCAGTGGCTGCGTTTGTCGACCTCACTTGACGCGCTGAACTGGGCGCCCGCGCTCGACGTGCGGCGAGGTCTGCAGGGCGATGAGTTTTCGTACCCGAGCGTGGTGCAGATCGGCGATCAACTTCACGTGACCTACACCCAGCAGCGCAGCGCCATCGCGCACCACGTCTACGATATTCGCTGGGCGGAGGGCGCGCGATGAGCCTGCCATGGCTCGGTCTGCAAGTGATGTGGGCGCATTTCGCCTGGGGCATGGTGGTGGCCGCCTGCGGCGTGGGCCTGCTGTCGCGCAGGCGGCCGTTTCCGGTGGCGCTTGCGGTGGGGTGGCTGGTGCTGGCCTTCGTGTGGTGCGCCGTGCCCGGCCCGGTGTCGCCCGCCTATTGGCTGGGGCTCTCTTTCCAGGCGCCCAGCGGTTTGTTGGTGGCCTGTTGTGCGATGACGATCTGGGTCAATGCACAAGGGGCGACGGGCTATCGCGTCTTGCCCACCGGCCTGTCGAGTGCCTTGGTGCTTGTCGGTGCCGTGCTGTATGCCGACAGCGTGGGCTGGTTGCACCTCGGCCTGTACGCGCAGGGTTTCGGCCGTGGGGCGGCCATCACCGGCCTGCTGCTGGGCGCCCTCGCGGTGCTGGCCATGGCGTTGGGGCGCCATCGAGGTATGGCCGTGGCGGTGTTGTTCTCGCTGATGTTGTTTGCCGTGTTCCGGCTGCCCAGCGGCAACCTCTGGGACGCGCTGCTCGACCCCTGGTTGTGTCTGTGGGCGTTGTGCAGCCTGGTGGCGCGCTGGCGTGGCAGCCGCTGAGCGATGTTGCCCATCCGATCCCATCTTCGACTCGCGCTAGCGATGGCAGGTGTGTTGCTTGTCGCGGCCATCTTGTCGCGCATCGTGTTCGGCCTCTGGTTCGCGCCGGCTGGCCTGTCGGCGGCCGACTGGGCAGGTGCCTTGTGGCTGGGTGCGCGCTTCGATGCGCGCGTGGCCGTGCTCAGCGTGGGGGCGGTGTGGCTGCTGGGCGCGTTGCCCTGGCTGGGCCCGCGCATTCGCCCGTCGCATGCACGCGGCCTGTGGTGGGCCTGCTGGATGATCGCGGCGGCCCTGTGGGGCGCAGCGGCGATCTTCGACGCGGGCCACTACGCCTACCTGGCGCAGCGCCTGTCGGCGGTGGTGTTTTCGCTGGCGCGCGATACCGGCGAGGCCGCCGGCATGGTGTGGCAGTCGTACCCGGTGATCTGGATCGTGCTCGGCTTCCTGTTGTGGATGCTGCTGTGCCACTGGGTGTTCGTGCAGCTGTGGCTACGGCTCGCCCATGCGCCCGCCATGCGCCTGCGCAACGCGCGCATCGCCGAGACGGTGGTGGTGCTGCTGGCGGTGTTCGTGGTGCACGGCAAGCTGTCGCAGTACCCGCTGCGCTGGAGTGATGCGGTCGAGTTGCCGCACAGCTTTGCGCAGTCGCTCGCACTCAACCCGCTGCAAAGCCTGAGCGACAGCTGGAGCTTTCGCGCGCAGCGGCTCGACGACGCTCAGATGCGGCCCGACGCCGATGCCATTCGCGCCTTCGTCGGCCTGCCGCCGCTGAAACCCGGCGAGCCGATTTCGTTTCTGCGCACGGTGCCGCCGAAGCCGGGCGCCGAGCCGGTCAACGTGGTGCTGGTGCTGCTCGAATCGTTTGCCGCGCACAAGACCGGAGTGCTTGGCAACCCGCTCGGCGCCACACCCTCGTTCGACGCACTCGCGCGCGAAGGGTTGCTCTTCACCCGCATGATGAGCGCGCACAGCCACACCGCCCGGGGTGTGTTCGCGACCGTCACCGGCATGCCCGATGTGTCGGCCCAGTCGACCGCCTCGCGCAACCCGGCCGCCACCAACCAGCACACGATCGTCAACGAATTCAAGGGCCACCAGAAGTTCTACTTCATCGGTGGGAGCACCTCGTGGGCCAATGTGCGGGGTGTGCTCACGGCCAACATCGACGGTATCGAGATCTATGAACAAGGGCGGCTCAAGTCACCCACGGTCGACGTGTGGGGTGTGTCCGACAAAAACGTCTTCTTCGAGGCCAACGAACTCTTCCGCGAGCAGAAGACCCCCTTCTTCGCCATCATCCAGACCAGCGGCAACCACCGGCCGTATTCCATTCCCGACGAAGACCTGAAGCTCGGCTTTGCGCCGCCTGCGCCGAGCGAGGCCGAGTTGAAAGCGCAGGGTTTCATCTCGCTCGCCGAGTACCGCGCGTTCGCTTACCTCGACTGGTGTGTGGGCCAGTTCATGCAACGCGCGAAGAAAGAGGCCTACTTCAAGAACACGGTGTTTGCCTTCATCGGCGACCACGGCATCATCGGCCCGACCGGGCCGCACCTGCCGCGCGCCTGGCAAGAGCTTGCCATCACGCAGGGGCACACGCCGCTGCTGGTTTATTCACCGGGCCGTGTACCGGCGCGCCGGGTAGAGAGCTGGGCGCAGCAGGTCGACGTGTTGCCCACACTGGCTTCCATCGCAGGCATCGGCTATCGCAACACCACGCTCGGGCGCGACTTGCTCGACGCGCAGTTCGACGCCACACGGGTCGCGTTCGAGTTCCAGTTCACCGGCCCTGGTGAGCTGGGCGTGATGGTGGGCCAGCACATGCTGATCGACCGCAAGCCAGTTGCGGCCTACGACATCTTGTCTGACAAGCCGGGCCAGAACCTCCTGGCCCAGACACCCGTGCCCGCCGAGCTGCAGCAGCTCGTGCAGACCTGGGGCCGCTTTCCGACGGCCTATGGCAACGCGTCGCTCTACCTGCAAACCCACAACCCGCGCTTTCGGGATTGAGCGGGAAGCGTCGCGCTAGACGTTGCTTGTCGCCCGCACCTCAGCCAAGCTGGTCACGCCCTGCAGCACCTTCTCGATGCCGTCTTGCCGCAGCGTGCGCATGCCTTCAGTCATGGCGGTGCGCTGCAGCTCTTCTGCGCGTGCGCCGGTCTGGATCAGGCGGCGCACTTCGCGTGACACCACCATCAGCTCATGCAACCCCGCGCGCCCGCGCTGGCCGGTGTGGCCGCAGTGTTCGCAGCCGGGGCTGTGGTGCATTCGCAGCTGGCCTTCCTTGCCGAAGCGCGCCGTCCAGTCGGCACGCAAGGTGTCGCGCTGGAACTCGGGGAGGTTGCTCGGGCACACGTGCAGGTAGTCGTCGAGCAGCTCGTTGACTTCGTCGTCGGTGGCCAGGCGCGACTGGCGGCAGTGGTTGCACAAGCGGCGCACCAGGCGCTGCGCCAGCACGCACAGGAGCGAGTCGGCAAAGTTGAACGGGTCCATGCCCATGTCGAGCAGGCGCGTCACCGTTTCGGGCGCGCTGTTGGTGTGCAGCGTGCTCAGCACCAGGTGGCCGGTGAGCGAGGCTTCGACGCCCATCTGCGCGGTCTCTTCGTCGCGCATTTCACCGACCATGATCACGTCGGGGTCGGCGCGCAAGAAGGCGCGCAGCGCTTTCGCAAAGGTCCAGTCGATCTTCGGGTTGACCTGCACCTGGCGCAGGCCGGGCTGGGTGATTTCGATCGGGTCTTCGGCCGTCCAGATCTTGCGCTCGGGCACGTTGATGTGGGAGAGCGCCGAGTGCAGCGTGGTGGTCTTGCCCGAACCGGTGGGGCCGACGCACAGCACCAGGCCGTAGGGGCGTTCCATCGCCTCCTTGAGGTGCAAGATGTTGTAGGGCGAGAGGCCCAGGTTGTCGACCGGGATGGGCTTGGCCGAAGCCAATATGCGCATCACCACGTCTTCGAGGCTGTTGTTGGTCGGGATGGTGGCCACGCGCAACTCGATCTTGTGCTGCGGCGAAAACTTGGCGAAGTTGATCTTGCCGTCTTGCGGCTTGCGGCGCTCGGAGATGTCGAGGTCGCACATGATCTTGATGCGCGCGATCAAGGCGTTGCGGTAGTTCGGCGGCAGCTCCAGGTGGGTGCGCAGCAAGCCGTCTTTTCGGAAGCGCACCTTGATCTTGTCGCGGCCGGGGTAGCTCTCGACGTGGATGTCTGACACGCCGTCCTTGTGCGCATCGATGATCATGTTGTTGATCAGCTTCACGAGCGAGTTGTCCGACTGCTCGATCTGGCGGTCGTCTTCCATCGAGAAAGCGTCGTTGTCTTCCTTCTCTAGCGTCTCGACCAGCTTGTCGGTGTCGTGCAGCTCGAACGGAATCGGGTCGGCCGCGTTCACTGCAGCAAAACGCTGCAGGCTCGCGGCGCCGATCTTTTCGTAGGCCTTGAACAGCACGTCTTCCAGGTTGCTGCCTTGGGCCAGCACGGGCACACACTTCATCTGGGTGATGAATTCCACCTCGTCGACGACGGCGCGGCGGCGCACCGGGTCGTCGAGCGCGATCACCAGGCGGCCCTCGCGGATCATCAGCGGCATCACCAGCACACGCACCGCCACCGAGTAAGGCAGCTTGCGGATGGCCTCGTCTTCGAACGGAAAGGCGTCGAGGTTGACCAGCGGGTAGCCCATCTTGCGGGCCAGGGCCGTCTGCAGGTCTTCGCGCGAGACGATGCCCATGCGAACCAGCAGCTCGCCCAGCGGCACGTTGCGGTCTTGCTGCTGCTGGCCGAGCGCGTCTTGCAGCTGCTCGTCGGTGACCATGCCGAGCGAGGTCAGCGCTTCGCCGATGCGCACCATCGGCATGCGTGCCTGTTTTTCAATCGCCGCCAGCAACTGCTCGGGCGTGACCACCTGGCGCAGCAGCAAGATGTCGCCCAGCTTCTGGTCGCGCATCTGCTTTTGCACGTCGGCGGCCTGCTCCACCTGTTGTGCGGTGGCGGCGTTCTGCTGGATCAGCAGCTCGCCGATGC
>JACMKJ010000403.1 GCA_014380155.1 Rhizobacter sp.
CCAGCGCCGGGGTGCGGCAGGCGACGATGGCGCGCCAGGCCCGGGCCTGCGCCGTGCTCAGGGCGTGCGTGCGCAGATAGCCCGGTCCGAAGTGCCGCAGCACCTCGGCCAGGGTGGTGGACACCGCTGATCTCAGTGCGTGGTGATCGATGGTGGGATCGAGGGCAGAGCACCCAGCAGCGCCAGCGGCGTGCGCTTGGCACCGTCGGGCGCGTCCGGGCGCGCCAGGTGCAGGTAGCGCGTGGTGGTGCTGACGTGGCTGTGGCCGAGCCACTGCTGCAGGCTGTACAGATCGAAGCCGGCCTCCAGCAGGTGGGTGGCGTAGGCGTGGCGCAGCGAGTGGATGCCGCCACGCTTGGTGATGCCGGCGTGGGCGCAGGCTGCGCGGTACCAGCGCTGGGCGACCTCCCCATCCATGGGCCGCGACGGGTCGCGCTGCGCGCCGAACAGCCAGCCTCGGGGATGGGCGCTGTGCCACCAGGCGCGCAGCAGTTGCAGCACGTCCTCGGCCAGCGGCACGTAGCGGTCCTTGCCACCCTTGCCTTGCTCGACGCGGATGCACATGCGGTCGGCGTGGCTGTCGATGTGCTCCACGCGCAGATGGCACAGCTCGGACAGGCGCAGCCCCGTGCCGTAGGCCAGCATCAGGAAGGTGCGCGACTTCAGGTGGCAGGCCGCGGCGAACAGGCGGGCGAGTTCGTCGCGAGACAGGATCTCGGGCAGCCGCTGCGGGGCGGGGGCCAGCGGGATCTGGAATGTCTGGCCGTCCAGGCCGAGCACGGTGCCGTACAGAAAGCGGTAAGCACAGCCGTACTGGTTGACGCTGGAGCGCGAGAGCTTGCGCTCGCGCAGCAGGTGCAGCAGGTAGCCCTGAACCTGGTCGGCCGTCAGGGTGTCGGGGCTGCGACGGTAGTGGCGCGCCAGCCGCGCCACGTCGTCGATGTAAGCCTCCTGGGTGCGAAGTGCCATGCCGCGCAGCACCAGCGCGTCGAGCATGCGTTGTCGAAGCGGTGTCATCGCCGTCTCCTCGATCGTTGCCCGGGCACATGCCCGTGTCGATCAAGGTACGGCTATCACACGCACCCCGTGTGCTTCGAGTGCAAACCACCGCGGCAGCGGTTTAGTTCAACGTAATGTGGACCGCACCGACGCGGCGGCCATATCTGGAGCCTGCGGTCTATATCGGTTCACCCTGCACTCCCAAGTTGTTGAGCTGGCGGGGATTTTGCCGGATTGTTGTTTATCGCTCACTACTAAAACGAACGACAAACCCAGCATGGCGCAACGCTTGGAGAGGCCAGGAAAAGGGGCGCCCAACCCGCACAACATGCCGGGCCTGGGCAAGAGAATGAGGCACAAACGCCTCCACGGCGGTGGGCGGTGCGCGCTGGGCCGGCCGTTGACTCCCCACTCCGGATGCTGCGCCTGCCTCCCGGCATTCACTCTTTGCGCTCCAACAAGCGGCGCGAACAGCGCCCTACCCCGCCTTGCGAAAAGTCAGGTTGATGCGGCAGGCGCCCATGAACGGATGCTGCCCCTCCTTCACGGGCAGCACGCCGTGGTGGCGCAGGCGCGCGGACCCGCCCCACACCACCGCATCGCCATGCGCGAGCGGCACGCGCTGCGCCTTGTCGGTCCGGCGCGTCCCGCCGAACAGGAACACCGCCGGCAACCCGAGCGAGACCGAGACGATCGGATGGCTGAAATCGCGCTCGTCGCGGTCCTGGTGCAGCGACAGGCGCGCGCCCGGCTCGTAGCGGTTGATCAGGCAGGCATCGGGCACGAAATGGTCGAAGCCCGACTGCGCCGCCGCCTCGCGCGCGAATTGCACAAACGACGCCGGCATCGGTGGCCAGGGCAGGCCGCGCTCGGGGTCGATCGGGTCGTAGCGATAGCCGCGCTGGTCGCTGACCCAGCCCAGCGCTCCGCAACAACTCATCGCCACCGACATGCGAAAACCGCCGGGTGTGACCATGTGGCGCAACGGCGCCTGTTCGATCACACTGCCCAGATCCTCACGCAAGGCGGCCTCATGCGGCAGCGCAAAGCCGCGCAGCAGGAAGGCGCCGTCCGCCAGCGGCCATGGCGACGCGGCAGGCTCGCCAACGAACAGCCCCATCGTCATGCGCGTGTCCCAGTCATATCAGTGGTCCATTGCGCAATGCGCCTTCCACGACGCATGAAACCGTCGCAGCCCCTTCCAGAAACACCGCGGAACCGGCTTTGCCGGGCCGCTGGTGTTGCGCCCGGCAGGGGGTGGGAGCGCGACACGAAGTGCGCGCGACCTGGGGGCGAGCCTCATTCTCCGTCGTGGAAGATGATGCCCAGCGTATGCCGTCGCCCCGAGCGCACCCGGCTCACGCCGTGGCGCAGCTTCACGCGGTAGGCGCCGCGCGTGCCCTGCACCGGCCGATGATGCACCGCGATCACGGCCGCATCGCCCTGGCGCAGCGCCAGCA
>JACMKJ010000404.1 GCA_014380155.1 Rhizobacter sp.
AGGTCAATCGGCGGCGCGCGCGCACGCACGGGCTTCGCAGCCTGCGCCGTTTCACGCCGATGTCATCAGCTGCCTCTAAGGTCTGACGATCCCAACACTTTGAGGAGGCTGCTCATGAAAAACTGGAAGCACGCGCGGGCTGCACAGCTGACCCTGGTCATCGCCACCGCCTGCGTGGCCTGTGCCCACCCTGCAGCGGCTGACTCGAACGCCCCGCACCAAGGCGGCGGTGCCGCACCCCTGGTGATCGGTCACCGTGGCGGTGCCAACGGCTACCTGCCCGAGCACACGCTGGAGGCCTATGCGCTCGGCATCCAGCTCGGGGCCGATTTTGTGGAGCCCGACCTGGTGGCCACCAAAGACGGCCACCTGATCGCCCGCCACGAGCCCAACCTCGTGGACACCACCAATGTGAAAGACCTGCCCCAGTTCGCCCAGCGCCGCCGCAAGCTGATGCTCGACGGCGTGGAGGTCGACGGTTTCTGGGCCAGCGACTTCACCCTGGCCGAGATCAAGCAACTGCGCGCGGTGCAGCCCTTTGCCGAGCGCGACGCCTCGTTCAACGGCAAGTTCCAGATCCCCACGCTGGCCGAGGTGATCGAGCTGGTCAAGCGCAAGTCGCGCGAAGAAGGCCGCCGCATCGGCATCTACCCCGAGACCAAGCACCCCACCTTCCACCAGCAGATCGGGCTGCCGCTCGAAGACCGCTTGCTCGAGGTGTTGAACAGGGCCGGCTGGAACCACCGCAACGCGCCGGTGTTCATCCAGTCGTTCGAGACGGCCAACCTCAAGTACCTGCGCTCACGCACCAGCGTGCGCCTGGTCCAGCTGGTCGATGCCGACGACGTGAATGCCGACGGCTCCATCGCCTTCAACAAGCCCTATGACAAGCCCTACGACTGGGTGGTGTCGGGCCGCGCCGGGCTGTTCAAGGATTTGCTCACACCCGCCGGCCTGGCCGAGGTGCGCAGCTATGCCGACGGCATCGGCCCCTGGAAGGTCTACCTGATCAGCAGCGCCTGCAAGACCATCGTGAACGGCGCCTGCGCCGACTCCAATAGCGATGGCGTCATCGACGAGCGCGACCGCAAGCTGCTGCCCGCCACCGACGTGGTGAGCAACGCCCACAAGCTCGGCCTGGTGGTGCACCCCTACACCTTCCGCAACGAGCAGCGTCGCCTGGCGAGTGACTACCAGGGCAATGCGGTCAACGAGTACCTGGCGTTCTACGCACTCGGCGTTGACGGCCTGTTCAGCGACTTCGCCGACACCGCCTTTGCCGCACGGGCCATGCACCTGCTCAAGACCGACCCGGGCTACGCACGTTGCCTGGTGAACGAGCGGCGCTGCGACCGCGATTGAGCGCGGTGATCGGGCTCACTGCAGCGTACGCACCACCAGCAAGAGCCCGATCAGCACCGGCTGGTGCAGCATGTAGAAGCTCAACGACCAGCGCCCGAGTGTGGCCAGCGGAGCCAGGGTCTCCGGCAGCACGCCGGTGACCCACTCGCGCCGGTTCTTCAGCACCCACTGGCCGGCGGCGAGGCCCCACCACATCACGCCGATCCACGGCAGCAGCGGCGCGTAGTCTTCGGTGACGGGCTTGCGGGTGATGAGGCCCACCCAGTTGGTGAGCCGCGTGTCGAAGAAGCTGCTTTGCACCAGGTGCGGCAGCGCAATCGCCACCAACCCCATCAACCACAGCCACGGCCCGGCCCCGGCGGTGAGCCGCGTGATGATGAGCATGAGCGCAATGCCGTGCAGCACGCCGAAGCTGATGAAGCTACGCGGGAACATCAGGTAAGAGCCAGCGGTGACCAGCAAGGCACAACCCGCCACCTGCGTCCAGCGCCGCCAGAAGCGCGGCCAGCTCTGGCCCTGCTCCCAGGCCACGGCCTGGCCGAAGCCGGCGCAAAAGAGAAACAGGCTGACGATCACCGAGCGTTGCACCGTCCAGAACGGGTCGCGGTAAAAGTCTTGCTGGACGAACTTGAAGTAGTTGAGGTCGAAGCAGAAATGAAACGCCGCCATCCACAGAATGGCGACCGCGCGCAGGGCGTCGAGGCGGTCGAAACGGCTGGGTGTCAAGGCTGAACGCGGTCGAGGTGCGCGCCGAAGGTGCGCGCATCCTGGAAGCCGATCACGCGTGAGCCCGGCAGCTCACCGCCGGCCGGCGCAAAGAACAGCATTGCCGGCGGGCCGAACAAGGTGTACTTGCGCAGCAGCGCCTTGTCGTTCTCGTTGTTGGCCGTCACGTCCACGCGCAGCAGGGTGAGGCCCGCCATCTTCTGGCGCACGGCCGCGTCGGTGAAGGTGAACTTCTCGAACTCCTTGCAGGCCACGCACCAGTCGGCATAAAAGTCGAGCATCACCGGGCGCGTCGAGGTGCGCACCACTTCGTCGAGCTCGGCCAGGCTGGCGATGGCTTGAAACTTCAGCCCCGGGACGGCTGCATGCTGTGGTGCAGACCCCAGGTGCGCGAGCGGGCGCGCAAGATCGCGGCCACCCGAGGCTGCGCCGACCACCTGGGCCACGGCAAACACGCCGAGCAGCAGGCCCAGGCCCTTGGCCACCTTGCGCAGCGGCTGGGCCGGCTTGGGCAACGCCTTGAACGCACCGAGGCAAAACGCGGCCACCACCAAGAGCCCGGCAGTGAGCAGCATCACCACCGGCATGGGCAGCACCGGCGCCACCATCCACACGGCCACGGCGAGCAGCATCACGCCAAAGCCATGCTTCACATGCGTCATCCAGCCACCGGCACGCGGCAGCAGCGCGCCCGCCGACAGGCCCAGCAACAAGAGCGGCACGCTCATGCCCACCGCCATCGAGAACAGCGCGGTGCCACCCAGCACCACGTCGCGCGTCTGGCTGATGTAGACCAGCGCGCCAGCCAACGGCGCGGCCACGCAGGGGCCGACGATCAGCGACGAGATTCCGCCCATCGCGAACACGCCTACGTGTTGACCACCCTTGAAACCTTGCGAGGCCTGGGTCAGCCTGTTTTGCAGGCTCGCAGGCATCTGCAACTCATACACCCCGAACATCGAGAGCGAGAAGATTGCGAGCACCAGAGCAAAGCCGCCGAGCACCCAGACGTTTTGCAGTGCAGCGCCCAGGCCTTCGCCCGCCAGCGCCGAGGCCACCCCGAAGGCGGTGTACACCAGCGCCATGCCCAGCGAGTAGGCCACCGCGAGCGAAAAGCCGCGCTCCTTGGACACCGGCCCACCCCGCCCCACGATGATGGACGAGAGGATGGGCATCATCGGCAGCACGCAAGGCGTGAACGCCAGGCCCAGCCCCAGCAGCATGAAAAGGCCGATGACGAGCGCCGTGTTGCCCGACCTCAAGGCCTTCGACACCTCGCCCGCGTCTTCAGGGCTGGCGGCGGCGCCGACCTGCAGTGTGGCGCTCGACATCGCCGCCGACAGGGTTGAAGACAGATTGGCCGCCACCAAGGTCGTCTGCGACCAATCGGCGGCCTGGGCTTCGCTCAACAAGGTGAACCGCGGTGTGCCACCCGGCCCGTGGCCAGGCTCGATCTGGAAGGCGCGTGTCTGCGGTGAATAACAAAGCCCCTTGTCGGCACAGCCCTGGTTGCCCACGCTGAGCTTGAAGGGGCCCGTGGGCGCCTCTTTCAACACAGCCACCAGGGTGACGGCGTCGCGGAAGTACTCGACGTCTTTTTCGAAGGTCTCGTCGTACTTGATCTTGCCCTTGGGCACGCGCAGCTCGGCGAGCTTCAGCTCAACGGGCGCGACCTGCGCGTTCAGCCGCTCGTGGTAGAGGTAGTAGCCGGGCGCGATGTCGAAGCGCAGTTCGATGTGGGTGGCGTCGAGCGCGCGGGCCGAGAGGCGAAACGCCTTGTCAGGGTCCAGGTACTCGTCAGCGGCGTGTGCGCTCGTGGCCGCCAGCAGCAGGCCTGCCAGCGCCGGCAAGACGGCCCGCACCGCATGTTTGAAGAAACCCCAGCAACTCATGTCTGTCTCTCAGTGATCGCAACCCGCATTCTGCGACCGAATAATTAAGCCAAGATTCCCAGACCGAGCCTGAAGTAACGGAGAGAAACACAGGGAGAAGCGGGCATAGATCACCGTTTGTGCCAAATCGCATCGGATGGAACGCTTCATGCATGCGCGCAGACCATTGTTGTGACCCGGGAGGATGCGCATGTTGGACACCACCAGCACCAAGTTTTCGCATGTGAAACCAGAGGACACAGGCTGGCGCAGCGACGGCCTGCGAGATTTCTTCTTGTACAAAGACCTGGGTGTGGCCGACGCCACAGCGGGCAAGGTGATCGCCCACCTGGTCAAAGCGAACATGGCACCCGAAAAGGGCACCGGCTGGCACCGCCATGAGGCGGAATTCCAGATCGTGATCATGACCAAGGGCTGGGCCAAGTTCATGTACGGCGACAAGGAGACGCTCGTCTCCGCCGGCGACTGCGTGCACCAGCGCCCGGGCATCGTGCATTACCTCTACGACTACTCACCCGACATGGAGTACCTGGAGATCGTGAGCCCGGCGGATTTCAAGACGGTGGACATGCCGGCGCCGTGCGATGTGCCGCCCTTTACCCCCTGGAAGTAGACCGGGCGTTAGAAGTCCATGTCGAGTTCTTCGATGTCGTCCGGCTCTTTTTTTGCCGCCGCCACCCACTCCTTCATCTCCGGCATCGCCATGATGGTCTGGCAGTACTGGATGCAGGGTTTGTTGAGCTTCACGTCATAGGTCAGAAAGCGCGTGGCCACCGGGGCGTACATCGCGTCGGCCATGCTGCGCTGCTTGCCGAAGAGAAAGGGCCCGCCGTAGGTGGCGAGGCATTCGGTCCAGATCTCGACGATGCGGTCGATGTCGGGCTGGGCACCGGCCCAGATCTTGTAGCCCGGGTGATGGGCCTTCAGGTTCATCGGCAACGAAGCGCGCAGGTTGGCAAAGCCAGAATTCATCTCGCCGCTGACAGAGCGGCAATGCGCCCTGGCGATGCGGTCCTTGGGCATCATGCCGGCATCGGGCTTGATCTCGTCGAGGTATTGGGCAATCGCCAGCGTATTCCAGACTTTGGCACCGTCGTGGGTGAGGGCCGGCACGCGGATCGACGGGGCCAGCAGCAGCAGCTCCTTGCGGGCGTCGGCGTCGTCAGGCGAGACCATCACTTCTTCGAACTCCAGGCCGGCGAACTTGGCCATCAACCAGCCGCGCAACGACCAAGACGAGTAGTTCTTGCTGGACAGGCTCAAGGTGGCGACGGGTTTGCGCGCTGCCTTGGTGGCCGGTGCGGGCTTGGGGGCGGCCTTCTTGGCGGCGGCTTTGGTGGCCGTCTTGGCGGGGGCCTTGGTGGCGACGTGCGACATGGGCGGTGTCTCCTGGGTGGCGGTTGTAAGCCTGGGCTTGCAAGGCGTGTGCCATCGCAGTGCACGCGAGTGCACATCTGCTGGCGCGCAAGTTGCAACTCCACTTGAATCAAAACGAGCCGGAGACTTCACGATGTACCAGGCCTACCAAGCCCATGCCGATTTGATGTGGCCGCTGCGAACCTTGGCCAAGACCAGCCTGCCGATGCTCAAGGACACCAGCTTTGGCTGGGCCGGCCTGGACCAAACCCGCAAGCTGGCCGCCGCCTGCGAGGTGCTCAAGCTCGGTGAAGTCACGCACAAGCGCCCGCCCTTCGGCATCGAGAGCGTCATGCTGAAGGGCGAGGCCATCCCGGTCACCGAAGAAGCCACCTACGTCACACCCTTCGCCACCCTGCTCCACTTCAAGAAAGAGTTCAGCCCCGCCATACCCCAGCCCAAGGTGCTGGTCGTGGCGCCCATGTCGGGCCACTTCGCCACCTTGCTGCGCGACACGGTGCAGACCGTGCTGCCCGACCACGACGTCTACATCACCGACTGGCACAACGCGCGCGACGTACCGCTCACCGCTGGCCGCTTCGGTCTCGACGAATACACCGAGCACTTGATCGAATTCCTCGGCGTGATCGGCCCGGGCGCCCACTTGATGGCCATCTGCCAGCCCTGTGTGTCGGCGCTGAGCGCGGTGGCCTTGATGTCGGAAGACAAGCACATCGCCACGCCCGCCAGCCTCACGCTGATGGCTGGCCCGATCGACTGCCGCATCAGCCCGACCGAGGTCAACAAGCTCGCCATGACCAAGGGCATCGACTGGTTCGAGAAGAACCTGGTGAGCCAGGTGCCCTGGCGCTACCCGGGCGGTGGCCGCAAGGTCTACCCCGGCTTCATGCAGCTCACCGCCTTCATGGCGATGAACAAGGATCGGCACGTGACCGCCTTCAAGGAGTACTACGCCAACCTCGCCAATCCCGACGAAGAAAAGCTGCAGAAGGCCGAGCACACCCGCAAGTTCTACGAAGAGTATTTCGCGGTGGCCGACCTGCCAGCCGAGTTCTACCTGGAGACGGTGAGTCTGGTGTTCCAGGAGTACGCGCTGCCACTCGGGCAGCTGAAGTTTCGCGGCCGAACCATCAACCCGGCGGCGATTCGCCGCACCGCATTGCTGACAGTGGAAGGCGAACGCGACGACATCTGCTCAACCGGCCAGACGCTCGCCGCGCAAGACTTGTGCAGCAGCCTGCGGCCCTATATGCGAACCCACTACGTGCAGGCCGGCGTGGGCCACTACGGCGTGTTCAGCGGGCGGCGCTGGAAGAGCCAGATCTACCCGGTGGTGAGGGATGTGATCCACGTGTCCCAGTGAAGAGTTGCGCAGCCTCGGCCGGCCGAAGCCGGCCGAGGGGCTGTCATCACTTTTTGCGCAGCTTGGCCAGTTCGGCCTGCGCCTCATCCCACAGCTCCTTGCCCACGTTGCCCGAGATCGAGGTGTTGATCGCCGCGAGCTTGTCGCGCATGCGGCCGGCCTCGGCCGCTGACAGCTCGTTGATCTGCATGCCCTTGGCCTTCAGCTCGGCCAGGGCCTTGGCGCCTTCGTCGCGCGTGTCCTTGCGCTCGAAGTCGCGGCTCTTCACCGCGGCATCCATCAGCACCTTCTTCTCGTCGGCCGAGAGACCGTCCCAGAACTTCTTGCTGACCGTCACGATCCATGGGCTGTAGACGTGGTTGGTCACGGTGAGGTACTTCTGCACCTCGTAGAACTTGCTGCTGAGGATGGTGTTGAACGGGTTCTCCTGCCCGTCGACGGCCTTGGTCTCCAGTGCACTGAAGAGCTCGCTGAAAGGCAGCGGAATGGCGTTGGCGCCCAGCGTCTTGAAGCTGTCGAGGAAGACGGTGTTCTGCATCACCCGCAGCTTGATGCCGTCGAGGTCTTCGAGCTTGGCCACCGCACGCTTGTTGTTGGTGAGGTTGCGAAAACCGTTTTCCCAGTACACCAGCCCGACCAGGCCTTTTTCGTCGAGCTTGGCCTTGACCTTCTGGCCCACCGGACCGTCGAGCACGGCGTCGGCTTCCTGCGCGCTGTTGAAGAGGAAGGGCGTGTCCCACAGCGCCATCTCCTTGGTGATGCCCACCAGCGTCGCGGTCGAGCCGACCATCATCTCTTGCGCGCCGCCGATGAGCGCCTGCTGCATCTGCACGTCGGAGCCCAGGCTCGCGGCACCGAAGGCGCGGATCTTCATCTTGCCGCCCGAGAGCTTGTCGACCTCGTCGGCAAACACCTTGGTCGCGCGGCCCTGGTTCGACTGTTCGTTGAGGCCGTAGCCGAAGCGGATGAGGCGCGGCTTGATGTCTTGCGCGAAGGCCGGTGCCAATGCGCCGGTGGCCAGTGCAGCGACGGTGGCCAGGAGGGTGCGGCGAAGCAGTTTCATGGAGTGTCTCCTTGGGTGGTTTGTATGACAGAGCGAGGGGAAATCAGCGCATCCACGCGACAGGCGCGGTGACGATCTGGGGGAAAACAATGAACAGGACCAGGATCACGAGGTAGGTGACGAGGAAGGGATTCACGCCCTTGATCACCTGCTCCAGGCGCAGCCGGCCGACGCCGGCCACCACGTTGAGCACGGTTCCCACGGGCGGCGTGATCAGGCCGATGGAGCCGTTGAGCACGAACATCAGGCCGAAGTAGACCGGGTCGATGCCGGCCTTGGTGGCGATGGGCAACATCACCGGTGCAAAGATCAGGATGGTGGGGGTGAGGTCGAGCGCGGTGCCGATCACCACCAGCGCGACCATCATCACGGCCATCAGCACACGCGGGTTCTGCACCATCGGGCCGAGCCATTCGGTGAGCGTGGCCGGCAGGTCGGCCAGCGTGATCATGTAGCTGGCGACCTGCGCACCAGCGCACAGGAACATCACCACCGAGGTGGTCTTGGCCGAGCGCACCAGCACGCCATGCAGGTCAGACAACCGCATCTCGCGGTGCACGAAGAACGAGATCAACAGCGCATAGACCGCAGCCACCACGGCCGCTTCGGTCGGCGTGAAGAAGCCGGTCTTCATGCCGCCGATGATGATGATCGGCATCAACAACGCCCACACGGCCCGCACGCTGGCGCGCAGCCGCTGCCGCATCGGCATGGGCTCGCCGGCGGGCAGGTTCATGCCGCGCAGCTGGATCTTCCACGCAATCACCAGGCCGAGTGCCATCACCAGGCCCGGCACGATGCCCGAGAGAAACAACGACGAGATCGAGGTGTTGGTGGTGACGCCATAAATCACGAAGGCCATCGACGGCGGGATGATCGGCCCGATCACACCGCCTGCCGCGATCAAGCCCGCGGCAGGCGCCACGGGGTAGCCGTGCTGCCGCATCATCGGCAACAGGATGGTGGCCATGGCGGCCGCGTCGGCCAGCGCCGAGCCCGACATCGCCGACAACATCACCGCCGCGCCGATGGTGACAAAACCGAGCCCACCGCGCACGTGGCCGAGCCAGGCTTGCGCCATGCCGATGATGCGTTGGCTGATGCCACCGGTGTTCATCAACTCGCCAGCGAGGATGAAAAATGGCACTGCCAGCAGCGGAAAGCTGTCGATGCCGGCGACCAGGTTCTGCGCGAAGAGCTGCGTGTCCCAGAAGCCCAGCACCCAGGCCATCGAGGCGCCGGTGAGCACGAGCGAAAACGCGAGCGGCACGCCCAGGCCCATGAAGCCGAGCATGGCGACGATGAAGATGACCGCGACGAGGCCTTGGTTCATCTCAGGTCTCCCGCCGGGCCGCCCCAAGGGAGGCGTGCGCCACCTTGGGGGGTAGTGAACGAAGTGAGCGTGGGGGTCGACATCACTCCACCTCTGCGTGGTGGTCGAAGGCGATGGGTTTGCCGCGAACCAAGTCAAGCAAGGCCATGACACCAATGGCCGTTGCGCACAGGAAAGCCGGCAGCGGAAGCAGCGCCGCCGAATAACCCATCACCACGCTCTTGCTGCCCAGGCCCACCACCACCTGCTGCCATGCGCCCCACCCCACCAGCACACAAGCCATCAGGACCAGCGCGTGGATCACGCGGGTGAGCGCCTTCAACGCCATCGGTTTCGATTGCAGCGGGCGCAGCAAGCTGGTGAAGGCCATGTGCTCACCCAGCGGATAAGCCGCTGTGGCGCCGATGAACACCATCCACACAAACAGCAGGCGCGACAACTCTTCGCTGGCCGCGATGCCGCTGCCAAAGCCGTAGCGCAACACCACATTGATGAACACGGCCAAGGCCATCACGGCGAGCATCACGGCCATCGCGGTTTCGGCGAGTCGCTGCGCACCGCTTCGCAAAACGTGTTGGGTCATGCCGCACTCCCTGTCGTCAACCAGTCGGCGATCTCTTGCGAGAGCTCGTCCCGGCCTCGCAGTGCATCGACGCACAGCACGCCGGCCTCTCCGTGAGGCGGCTCCAGCGTGGCGAACTGGCTGTCGACCAGGCTGGGTGGAAACAGGTGCTCGCTCGCACGCGCCGCCACACGCTGCAGCGCATGGGCCTTGTCGATCTCGAGGAACACGAAACGCAGGCCGACACTGCGGCCGCGCAGCAGATCGCGGTAGCTGCGCTTGAGCGCCGAGCAGGTCAACGCAATTGGTGCACCGTGGCGCTGGTGCACCGCCAGCAGTTCGCCCAGCTGAGTCAGCCAAGTGGCGCGGTCCAGGTCGTCCAGAGCAATGCCCTCGCGCATCTTGGCCTTGCTGGCGTCGGAGTGGAAATCGTCGCCCTCGACCAGCCGCCACCCCAGACGCGCCGCCACCGCACTCGCGGCACTCGACTTGCCGCAACCGGCCACGCCCATAAAAACTGCAGAAGGAGTCATGTCTTGGATAGCGCTATCTCATGCGGGCAAAAAACATGCGAATCCGAAGACCAGCCCAGCGTCATTTCATACTGGTTGATCACAGGAGAACTCGCTTTCACAGGCCTTGCAGCAACTCGAAAGATAGCGCTATCCTAGGCGCAGAAAATAACTCCACCCATGCGGGGTAACCCCTAAATCACGATCCGATGCCCTCCACCCGACACCCCCGTGCTACCGGCCGCGTGACCCTGGGCGACGTGGCCGCCGCCGCAGGCGTCAGCCCGATCACCGTCTCGCGCGCCCTCCGCGGCGAGCGCAGCGTGGCGGCCGATCTGGTGGAGCGTGAGCGCGCCGCCGCGCTG
>JACMKJ010000035.1 GCA_014380155.1 Rhizobacter sp.
CCCGGCGACATGCTGTGGAAGAACTTCGGCGTCACACGCAACGGCAAGGTCGTGTTCTACGACTACGACGAGATCGAGTACCTGACCGACTGCAACTTCCGCAAGGTGCCCACGCCGCGCAACGAAGAAGAAGAGATGTCGGGCGAGATCTGGTACAGCGTGGGCAAGCACGATGTCTTTCCCGAAACCTTCGAGCCCTTTCTGCTGGGCAACCCCAGCGTGCGCGAGGTGTTCATGAAGCACCACGCCGACCTGCTCGACGCGGCCTTCTGGCACAGCCACAAGGAGCGCATTCAGGCGGGCCACGTGCACGACGTGTTTCCGTACGAGCCGGGCAAACGTTTCAAGAACCAGCGACGGCTGCGCGACGGCCTGCCGCCGGCCGGCACCGAGCGCCGGGCCGAGCCGGGGAGCGACAACACCTCGTTCCTCGACAACAGCCTGGCCTGAGGCTTGTTTTGAAGCCTGTTTCAACCGCAAGGAGTACCGCCATGTCAGATTCCATCGTCATCGTCTCTGCCGCCCGCACACCCATCGGCGGCATGTTGGGAGACTTCAGCAGCCTTGCGGCGCACCAGCTGGGCGCCGTGGCCATCAAGGCCGCGGTGGCGCGCGCCGGTGTGCCCGGCGACGCTGTCAACGAAGTGCTGATGGGCAACTGCCTGATGGCGGGGCAGGGCCAGGCACCGGCACGCCAGGCGGCGCTCGGCGCGGGCTTGCCGCAATCAGCGGGCGCGGTCACGCTGTCCAAGATGTGCGGCTCGGGCATGCGCGCCATGATGTTTGCGCACGACATGCTGCGCGCCGAAAGCGCCGACGTGATCGTGGCCGGTGGCATGGAAAGCATGACCAACGCGCCGCACCTGATGTTTGCGCGCAAGGGCGTGCGCTACGGCGCGGCGCAGATGTTCGACCACATGGCGATGGATGGCCTGGAAGACGCCTACGACAAGGGCCGCGCGATGGGCGTGTTTGCCGAAGAGTGCGTGGCCAAGTACCAGTTCACGCGCGAGGCGCAAGATGCTTTTGCCATCGCATCCACCCAGCGCAGCAAGAAGGCCAATGAAGATGGCAGCTTCGACTGGGAGATGGCGCCCGTCACGCTGGCCGGCAAGGCGGGCGACACCGTGATCAAGTTCGACGAGCAGCCGGCCAAGGCCCGGCTCGACAAGATCCCCGGGCTGAAACCCGCGTTCAAGAAAGACGGCACCATCACCGCCGCCAATGCGTCGAGCATTTCCGACGGCGCGGCCGCGCTGGTGCTGATGCGCGAATCGACCGCCGTCAAGATGGGGCTCACGCCGCTCGCGCGCATCCGCGGTCACGCAGTGCATGCGCAGGCCCCGGCGTGGTTCAGCACCGCGCCGGTGGGCGCCATCGACAAGCTGCTGAAGCAAACCGGCTGGTCGGTGAAAGATGTCGACCTGTGGGAGGTCAACGAAGCCTTCGCCGCCGTCACCATGGCCGCCATGCACGAGTACAAACTGCCGCACGAGATCGTCAACGTGCACGGTGGCGCGTGCGCGCTCGGCCACCCCATCGGCGCGAGCGGAGCGCGCATCGTCGTCACGCTCCTGGGCGCTTTGCGCCAATACGGCAAGAAGCGTGGTGTGGCGGCGCTGTGCATTGGCGGCGGCGAGGCCACGGCGCTGGCTGTGGAGTTGCTGTGACGGGTCTCTCATGAGCATTTTCTGGAGCGACATCGTTCACCAACTCACCCCCTACGTGCCGGGTGAGCAGCCGCAAATCAGCGGTCTGGTGAAGCTCAACACGAACGAGAACCCCTACCCACCCAGCCCGCGTGTGCTGGAGGCGCTGCGTGCCGAGGTGGGGGAAGCCTTGCGCCTCTACCCCGAGCCCACCGGTCGCGCCTTGCGCACCGCCGTGGCCAGGCAGTTCGGGTTGGCGGCAGAGCAAGTGTTCGTGGGCAACAGCTCCGACGAGGTGCTGGCCCATGTGTTCATGGCCTTGCTGAACCATGGCGAACACAGGCCGCTCTTGTTCCCAGACATCAGCTACGCCTTCTACCCGGTGTACTGCGGGCTCTATGGCATTGCTCACCGCACCGTGCCGCTCGATGAACAGCTCGGGCTGAACGTCGACGACTACCTGCAGCCCGATGCAGGCGCCATCATCTTCCCCAACCCCAATGCGCCCACCGGCCGCGCTGTGCCGCGCGCCGAGATCGAGCGGCTCTTGCAGGCACGACCCGACACTCTGGTGGTGATCGACGAAGCCTATGTGGACTTCGGCGCCGAATCGGCCGTGCCGCTCGTCAACGACCACGCCAACCTGCTGGTGGTGCAGACGCTCTCCAAGTCGCGCTCGCTGGCGGGCCTGCGCGTGGGTTTTGCCATGGGCCAGGCGCCGTTGATCGAAGCGCTCATGCGTGTCAAAGACAGCTTCAACTCCTACCCGCTCGACCGCCTGGCCACGGCGGGCGCCATCGCGGCGATGGACGATGCACCGTACTTCGAGCGCACCCGCCGCGCTGTGATCGACAGCCGCGAGCGCCTCGCCGCGTCACTGCGCGCCTTGCAATTCGAGGTCTTGCCGTCGCAGGCGAACTTCCTGTTCGTGCGCCACCCGGCGCAGCGTGGCGCTGACCTGGCGGCGGCCTTGCGCGAGCGCAGCATCCTGGTGCGGCGCTTCGACCAGCCGGCGCGCATCGCCGACCACCTGCGCATCAGCATCGGCACCGATGCGCAGTGCGATGCGCTGGTCAAGGCCCTCACCGAGTTGATCGGAGAAACACACCATGCTGCTGTCTGAAGACCACCGCGCGGTTCAAGACGCCGTGCGCGCCTACGTGCAAGACAAGATTGCGCCGCACGCCGCACAGTGGGACAAGACCTGCCACTTCCCCGCCGCCGAGTTGAAGGGCCTGGCCGCACTCGGCTGCTACGGCGTGGCCGTGCCCACCGAGTGGGACGGCGCCGGGCTCGACTACCTGAGCCTGTCGTTGATCCTGGAAGAGATTGCCGCCGGCGATGGAGCCACCTCCACCATCGTGAGTGTCAACAACTGCCCGGTGTGCTCCATCTTGATGGCCTGGGGGAACGACGCGCAGAAAGAACAATGGCTCAAACCGCTGGCGCGCGGCGACATGCTCGGCGCCTTCTGCCTGACGGAGCCGCATGTCGGCTCGCAGGCCGATGGCTTGAAGACCACCGCGACGAAAGACGGCGAGCATTACGTGCTCAACGGCGTCAAGCAGTTCATCACCAGCGGCAAGACCGGTGACGTGGCGATCGTGATGGCCGTCACCGACAAGACCGCCGGCAAGAAGGGCATCAGCGCCTTCATCGTGCCGACGAAGACCCCCGGCTACACCGTCGCGCGGCTCGAAGACAAGATGGGCCAGCACGCGAGCGACACCGCGCAGATCCTGTTCGAGAACTGCCGTGTACCCGCGGCCAACCTGATCGGCGACGAAGGCCAGGGCTTGAAGATCGCGCTCTCGGGCCTGGAGGGTGGGCGCATCGGCATCGCCTCGCAAGCAGTCGGCATGGCGCGTGCGGCGTTCGACGCGGCCTTGAAATATGCGAAGGAACGTGTCGCCTTCGACAAGCCCATCTTCGAGCACCAGGCGGTGCAATTTCGCCTCGGTGAGATGGCCACTCAGATCGAAGCGGCGCGCCAGCTCATTCACCACGCGGCCAGCCTGAAAGACGCGGGCCAACCTTGTTTGAAAGAGGCTGCGATGGCCAAACTCTTCGCCAGCGAAATGGCCGAGCAGGTGTGCTCGGCCGCGATCCAGATCCACGGCGGTTATGGCTACGTGAGCGACTTCCCGGTCGAGCGCATCTACCGCGACGTGCGCGTCTGCCAGATCTACGAAGGCACGAGCGACGTGCAGAAAATATTGATCGGGCGTGCGTTGCAATAAGGAACATCGGCGTGGGCCCGCATAAGTAATTCCCACAGCACTCACAGGGGGCTTCCCCCGGGTTTCCGCCAGCAGCACTGGACAGAGCTGTCCCTACGATAGGCCTTCGCCCGCACACAGATGGGTGCAGCCCTCGGTTGACCGACCGACCACATCGAAGGAGACATCAAGTGACCACCCCCGCTCCCCAACGCCGCCGATTTCTCAAACGCGCTTCTGCCGCCGCTGCTGGTGCCGGTGCTCTCGCCGCGCCCATGGTGTCGAACGCGCAGACCACCTCGCTGCGTTTTCAAAGCACCTGGCCTGCCAAAGACATCTTTCACGAATACGCCAACGACTTCGCCAAGAAGGTGAACGACATGGCCGGTGGCCGTCTCAAGATCGAGGTGCTTCCGGCGGGTGCGGTGGTGCCCGCGTTCCAGCTGCTCGAAGCCGTCAACAAGGGCACGCTCGATGGCGGCCACGGCGTGGTGGCTTACCACTACGGCAAGAACTCGGCGCTCGCGCTGTGGGGCTCGGGCCCGGCCTTCGGCATGGACCCGAACATGGTGCTGGCCTGGCACAACTACGGTGGCGGCAAGGTGCTGCTCGAAGAGATCTATAAGGCCATCAACATGGACGTGGTTTCGTACCTCTACGGGCCGATGCCTACTCAACCCTTCGGCTGGTTCAAGAAGCCGATCGCCAAGGCCACCGACGTGAAGGGCATGAAGTTCCGCACCGTCGGCCTTGCGGTCGACATGTACACCGCGATGGGTGCTGCGGTGAACCCGCTGCCTGGCGGCGAGATCGTGCCCGCGCTCGACCGCGGCCTGATCGATGGTGCCGAGTTCAACAACGCATCGAGCGACCGCACGCTGGGCTTCCCTGACGTGGCGAAGAACTGCATGCTGCAAAGCTTTCACCAGAGCGGCGAGCAGTTCGAGATCCTGTTCAACAAGACCAAGCTCACCGCCTTGCCTGCCGAGCTGCGCGCCATCGTCGACTACGGGGTGCAGGCCTCCAGCGCCGACATGAGCTGGAAGGCCATCGACCGCAACTCGAAGGATTACGACGAGCTGAAGAAGGCCGGCGTGAAGTTCTACAAGACGCCAGATGCCATCCTCAAGGCCCAGCTCGAAGCATGGGACGAGATCATCAAGAAGAAGGGCGGCGAGAACCCGCTGTTCCAGAAGGTGCTCGACTCGCAGAAGGTCTTCGCGCAGCGCGCCAAGCAGTGGCAGAACGACTACATGGTCGACTTCAACATGGCTTACAACCGCTACTTCAAGGGTGCCCCCAAGAAGGCCTGAACGGCCGGCCTGCCTTGGCGCCCCTTGTTGCCGAGGCAGGCCTTTGACTTATGAACACACAACGATTGCTGTACATCGCTGACCAGATCAGCACGTGGGTGGGCAAGACCTTTGCGTGGCTCATCGTCGCGCTGATGCTGGTGGTGTGCACCGAGGTCTTCAAGCGCTATGCGCTCAACGCCCCCACGGCGTGGATCTACGACGTCAACAACATGATGTACGGCACATTGTTCATGATGACCGGCGCCTACACGCTGGCTCAGGCCGGCCATGTGCGTGGCGACTTTTTCTACGGCAGCATGAAGCCGCGCACCCAGGCCTCGCTCGATCTGGTGCTGTACATCGTGTTCTTCCTTCCCGGCATCGGGGCTCTCACCTGGGCCGGCTGGGACTACTTTCATGACTCGCTCGCCATGCGTGAGCAGACCTTCAACGCCACGCCGCTGCCGGTCTACCCTTTCAAGTTCATGATCCCGGTGGCCGGCGCCATCGTGATGCTGCAGGGCCTGGCCGAGATCCTGCGTTGCGTCGTGTGCCTGCGCACCGGCGAATGGCCATCGCGCCTGAAAGACGCCGGCGAGATGGACGTGGTCGAAGAGCAGCTCGCCGCCAGCACTTACGTCGATGAAGACACTCGGCGCGACGCGATAGCGCGCGCACACCATATCGACGAATCGGCCCGCCAGCGCAACAAGAACGACGAAGGTCTGAGATGAGCAATCCCGCACTCGGCCTCGCGATGCTGGGCTTGATCGTGGTCGTGATCATGCTGGGCTTTCCCACCGCCTTCACGCTGATGGGCCTGGGCATGTTCTTCGGCTTCATCGCCTTCTACGACCCGTCTCAGCCCTGGCTCGACAACAAGGTCTTCGACCTGATGGTGCAGCGCGCTTTCGGCGCCATGACCAACGAGACGCTGCTGTCCATTCCGCTCTTCGTGCTGATGGGCTACGTGATGGAGCGCGGCGCGCTGGTCGACAAGATGTTCCATGCGGTGCAACTCGCCTTTCGCCGCGTACCCGGCTCGCTGGCGGTGGCCACGCTCATCATCTGCACCTTCTGGGGCATTGCCAGCGGCCTGGTCGG
>JACMKJ010000405.1 GCA_014380155.1 Rhizobacter sp.
GATCTGGGTCAGCACGCCCTGGCCGTGCCCACCGACGTGGGCAACCCCGATTCGGTGAAGGCCTTGTTCGAGCAGACGCAGGCGCGCTTTGGCCGCCTCGACCTGCTGTTCAACAACGCCGGCAGCGGCACCCCGCCGATGCCGCTCGAAGACCTGACCTACGCGCAGTGGAAGGCGGTGGTCGACGTCAACCTCACCGGTGCCTTCTTGTGCACGCAGCAGGCCTTTCGCCTGATGAAGGGCCAGTCACCGCGCGGTGGGCGCATCATCAACAACGGCTCGATCTCGGCCCACGCGCCACGGCCCTTCACCGCGCCCTACACCGCCACCAAGCACGCCATCACCGGCCTCACCAAGTCGACCTCGCTCGACGGCCGCGCCTACGACATCGCCTGTGGCCAGATCGACATCGGCAACGCCGCCACCGAGATGACCGAGCGCATGGCCAAGGGCATTCTTCAGCCCAACGGGCAGATGATGGTCGAGCCGCGCATGGACGTGGAGCACGTGGCCAACGCCATCGTGCAGATGGCCTCGCTGCCGCTCGAATCGAACGTGCAGTTCATGACCATCATGGCCACCAAGATGCCTTACGTGGGGCGCGGCTGATCGGCCTCTGACAACGCGGGGCGCAGGTACACACCCTGCGCCAGCAAGGCCTCCTGCAGGGCCGCGACGTTCACGTCGCGCACCCTCACCTGCTGCGCCACCGCCAGCGCCGCGGCCACCCCCGCCGCCTGGCCCGTCACCCAGCACTGCGGGATCTCGCGCATGAAGCCATGCGAGTTGGGGTCGCACGACACGTGGCGGCCACAGGCCAGCAGGCCGTCGAGCGCCTCGGGCACCAGTGCGCCGTAAGGGATCGAGACGTTCGGGAACTTGGGTGACACACCCGGCGACATGCCGATCTCGTCCGCCAGCGCCACCCCTTCCGGCCAGCGCGCGCGCAGCACACTGCCCACACCCTTGAGCCGGCGCGCATGGCGCACGCCGATCTGAGGCGCACTCTGCAAGATGTACGCACGCTCGAAGCCCGGCGCTTGCGCTCGGTAGTGGTCGAGGTGCGACGCCATGGCGCGGCGTGAACGCAGTTCGACCGCTGTGAGCTCGTCCACATCGAGCGCCGAGTAGCCCGACTGGCGCGGCCCCAGAAAGAGCGCGATGTCGTTGCGCCAGGAGACGAACGGTTTGTCGAACAGGCCGCAGGCGTCGCGACCGGCCTGCATGAAGGCGGCGTAGCGCTCGGCCTCGTGGGCCCGGAAGTTAAGCCAACGCTGCATGTCGACCCCACCAAACAGCCAGGGCGTGTTCATGCAGTGGTGGATGTCGGCGGCGTCGATGTCGCTGTCGAAGGCGGCACCGGCGCGGGCGAACAGGTCGCCGTCGCCGGTGGCGTCGATCACCACCTCGGCCATCACGGCGCGTCGCCCTTGTTTGCTCTCGAACACCACGCCCTTGACCACCCCCGCCTCCAGCACCGGCTCGGCCGCCCAGGCGTGGTGGATCAAACGAACGCGGCGCTCCAGCAGGATCTCTTGCGACAGCAGCTTCAGCTGCTCCGGGTCAATGGTGGGCGACCAGGTCACGACGCCATGAAAGGCCGAGGTGCGCAGCGCCCAGTGGGCCGCCATCGCAGAGTCTTGCGAGCCCCAATCGCCGCGCTCCGGGCCGGCCACTGCCTGCGCTGGCAAGCGCGCAAACAGCTCTTCGGCAAAGCCGCGTATGACCGGCTGGCCCACCCAATCGGTCATTCGGTCGATCCAGATGACCAGCCCGCCGGTGGAGAGGCCACCGAGGTGGTTGTAGCGCTCCATCAAGGCCACGTCGGCGCCTTGCCGCGCAGCGGCCGC
>JACMKJ010000406.1 GCA_014380155.1 Rhizobacter sp.
AGCGCGAGCGGCTCGAAGGTGAGGTGCACCTGGCCGCCCCCTCCGACCTGGGCCGCACCGTGCTGAGCCCCTTGCTCGACCACTTTCTGGCGCGCCACCCCGGCCTGCACATCGCGCTGCACGTGAGCGACGTGCGGCACGACCTGCTGCGCGAGCGAGTCGACATCGCGGTGCGCTACGGCGAGCTGCGCGACTCCACCCTCGTCGCGCGGCCCTTGTGCACCACCCTCAGCACCCTGGTCGCCTCACCCGACTACGTGGCGCGGCACGGCGCCCCGCAACACCCCGACGAGCTGGCGCGACACAACTGCCTCACCCTGCACCGCTCGGAGCGCCCGCATCTGATGTGGACCTTCGTGCGCGACGGCGCCGAGCACACCGTGCGGGTGCAGGGCAACCGCCGGGCCGACGACGGCGCCCTGGTGCGCGAATGGGCCGTGCAAGGCCTGGGCATTGCGCAGAAAGCGCGGCTCGACGTGCTGGCCGACCTGCGCGCGGGCCGGCTGGTCGAGCTGATGCCGCAATGGCAGGGCCAGCGTTACCCGCTGCATGCCATCGTGCCCACGCAGCGCCACATGCCGCTGCGCGTGCGGCGCCTGCTCGACGAGCTCGTGCTGCAGTTCGCGCGGCTTGAAGAGGACAATGCGGACTTCCCCTGACGCGCTCCCCCACGACATCCCACACACCATGCTCGCCTACCGACACGCCTTCCATGCGGGCAACCACGCCGACGTGCTCAAGCACGTGATGCTGACCCGCGTGCTGCACTACATGAACCAGAAGCCCAAGCCTTACCGGCTGGTCGACACGCACGCCGGCGCTGGCGGCTACTCACTCGAAGGCCAGTACGCGCAGAAGAAGGGCGAATACATCAACGGCATCGGCCGCCTGTGGAGCCGCGACGACCTGCCCGAGATCGTGGCCGACTACGTGGGCCTGGTGAAACAGTTCAACCCCGACGGCCTGATGGAGCAGTACCCGGGCTCGCCGGCCTTTGCGCAGATGATGCTGCGCTCGCAAGACCAGTTGCGCCTGTTCGAGCTACACAACACCGACCACCGCATCCTCGCGTCTTACCTCGGTGAAACCAAAGGCGCCGAGGTCTACAACGCCGACGGCTTCGACGGCCTCAAGGGCCAGGTGCCGCCCTCGTCACGCCGCGGTGTGGTGCTGATCGACCCGTCGTACGAAGGCCACAACGACTACCCGCGCGTGATCGCCACGCTGCGCGAAGCGCTGCTGCGTTTTGCCGAAGGTGTCTACATGGTCTGGTACCCGCAGGTGAGCAAGCTCGAAGCGGCGCAGCTGCCGCGGCGGCTGGAGGCGGTGGCGCCCAAGGGCTTCTTGCATGTGCGCATGACGGTGCAGCAGCCCGACCAGCAAGGCTTCGGCCTCGCCGGCAGCGGCATGTTCATCATCAACCCGCCCTACACGCTGCACGACGAGATGCAGGCGGTGATGCCCTACCTGATCGAGGTGCTGGGGCAGTACGACGGGGCCAACTACAGCATTGAACAACGGGCGGCTTGACGCCCGTTCGACGACCCGGGCGGCCTGACGCTCGTTCGACCACCCCGGCGGCTTGATCACTTCGCTGCGGGTTGCGCGGCGTGCATCTTCTTCAGCATCTCCATCCACGATGACCAGTCGACCGGCCCGCTCTCGTGGCGCTTCTTCAGGTTGCCGAGCACCGCGCCCCAGGCGCGGTCGAAGTAGGCGTAGGCCTGGTCCCACTCTCCGCCTTCGCCCCAGCCGGTGTGGTGCAAGGTGACGCGGGTCGATTTACCGTCCACATCAAACAAACGCACCACGACGAAGGTGCGCTGCTTGCGTGCTTCGGCCAGGTGCGGCGGCGCGTTCCAGTCGAAGCTCAGCATCTTCATCGGCTGCAAGGCCATGTAGCGCATGGTGTCGGCGCCTTTCGTGCCGGGGGCACCGAGCGGGTCCATGTGGATGTGGAAGGCGCCGTCGACGCGTGCGTCGATCTCGGCCTCGGGTGCGAAGAAAGCTTCGATGCCGGCTTTTGTCGTCCAGCTCAGCCACACGGCGGCCAGCGGCGCGGGCACGACCACCTCTTTGTTGAGAGCACGCTCTTGTGACCACGCATTCAAAGCAAACAGCAAAAAGAGGCACACAAACAGTCGGCGCATGGCGTTTTCTCCGGTGAAAGTGAAGCGGCCCAGACACTAACATCGCGCCCATGCCGCCTCAAGCCACCTCGTCTGTGCATGCCGTCAACGGCCCGTTGTCGGGCCTCAAGGTGCTGGAGTTGGGCCAGCTCATCGCGGGCCCGTTTGCCGCCAAGACCCTGGCCGACTTCGGCGCCGAAGTCATCAAGATCGAGCCCCCCGGCAGCGGCGACCCACTGCGCCAGTGGCGCTTGATGCATAACGGCACAAGCGTGTGGTGGCAGGTGCAGTCGCGCAACAAGAAGAGCGTGGCGCTCGACCTGAAACAACCCGAGGCGCGCGACATCGTGCGTCGCCTCGCTGCCGAGTGCGACGTGCTGGTCGAGAACTTCAAACCCGGCGTGATGGAAGCCTGGGGCCTGGGCTACGACGCGCTCAGCGCAGCCAACCCGGGTTTGATCATGTTGCGCATCAGCGGCTACGGCCAGACCGGCCCGTACAAAGACCGCCCGGGCTTCGGCGTGGTCGCCGAGGCCATGGGGGGTCTGCGCCACCTCACCGGTGAACCCGGCCGTGTGCCGGTGCGCGTGGGCGTGAGCATCGGCGACACGCTGGCGTCACTGCACGGTGTCATCGGCATCCTGATGGCGCTGCACCACCGCCATGCTTCAGGCCGGGGCCAGGTGATCGACGTGGCTCTCTATGAAGCCGTCTTCAATTGCATGGAAAGCCTGTTGCCCGAGTACAGCGCTTTCGGTGCCGTGCGTGAAGCCGCGGGTTCCGCCCTGCCCGGCATCGCCCCCAGCAACGCCTACCCCTGCGCCGACGGCTGGGTGCTGGTGGCCGGCAACGGCGACAGCATCTTCGCGCGGCTGATGAACACCATCGGCCGCGCTGATTGGGCCCACGATCCCACCCTCGTGGGCAACGCCGCGCGGGTGGCCCGCGTGGCGGAGATCGACGCCGCCATCGGCGACTGGACCCGCCCGCGCACCGTCACCGCCGTGCTCGACGCGCTCAACGCCGCCCAGGTCCCGGCCGGCCGTCTGTACACCGCACGCGACATCGCCGAAGACCCGCACTACCAGGCGCGCGGCATGATCGAGCGCATCACCTCGGCCGATGGCTTGTCGCTCGACGTGCCCGGCATCGTGCCCAAGCTGAGCGCCACACCGGGGCGCATCACGCGGCGTGCACCGACCCTCGGCGAAGACACGCAGGCCGTGTTGCGCGAGCTGGGCATCACGCCCGAGCAAGAGGCCGGCTTGCGCGAACGCGGGGTGTTGTGAACGCCAGCTACCCGCTGTTTGCCATCTCCGGCCTGACCCTGGCAGCGGTGACGCTCGCCGGGCTCGTGTGGTGGCGCGCACGCTCGCCGCAGCACCCTGACGACCGCTTCGATTCGACCCAATCGCCCACCGGCACCGACTACGAGCAGCTGTTCAGCCTGAGCCCGCACCCGATGTTCGTCTACGACGCCGAGACCCTCGGCTTTCTGGAAGTGAACGGCGCCATGCTGCGGCGTTATGGCTATTCGCGCGACGAGCTGATGAAGATGAGCCTGGTCGACATCCGCCCCGCCGAAGACGTGCCGGCGATGCAGGCCATGGTGCGCGAGGTGCAAAAAAGCGCGAGCACCGCCGTGCCCGGCATCTGGCGCCACCGCCGCAAAGACGGCTCGACCTTCCACGTGCGCATCAGCGGCCACGACCTTCAGTACGCCGGCCGCCGCGCGCGCATGGTGCAGGTGATCGACGTCAGCGCCGAGGTGGCGCTGCAAGCCGAGCGCGAGCAGATGATCGCCAAGCTCCAAACCTCGCGCGAGTGGCTGGCCACCGCCATCAACGCCGGGCGCATCGCCCTCTGGGAGCGCGACCTGCAGGCCCACACCTTCGTGCTGGGTGGGCGCTGGGCCGACATCCTCGGCACCACGGCGCAAGCCTACGGCCCGGTGACGGAGCAGACCTTCATCGACCTGTGCCACCCCGACGACCTGCCGCGTGTGGCCCGCCGATTCAGGGACTACCTCCAAGACCCCAGTGAGCCCTATGCCGATGAGTTCCGCGCCAAACA
Source organism: Rhizobacter sp. (assembly GCA_014380155.1). Lineage (GTDB taxonomy): Bacteria > Pseudomonadota > Gammaproteobacteria > Burkholderiales > Burkholderiaceae_C > Rhizobacter. The sequence goes on from JACMKJ010000406.1 coordinate 4,203, forward strand.
CTTTCAGCTCGGCTGGATCTGGGTGCTCAGCCGCGGCAAGATCGCCGAGCGCAGCTCCGACGGCCGCGCACGCCGCGTGGTCGGCACCTATGTCGACATCTCGCAGCTGAAGGCCGCGCAGTCGGCGCGTGAGCAGCAGCAGGCGGCCGAGCAGGCGAGCGCGATGAAGTCGCAATTTCTCGGCCGCGTGAGCCACGAGTTGCGCACGCCGCTGAATGCAGTGATCGGTTTTTCGCAGCTGATGCAGCTCGACGAGCACACTCCGCTGACCCCGCAGCAGGCCGAACGCACCGCGCACATCGAACGCGCCGGCCAGCACCTGCTGGGCCTGATCACTGACCTGATGGACCTGAGCCGCGTCGAGCTCGGCGCGGTGGAGTTGCAACCGGCGGCCATCGACGTGCTGGCGCTGCTGGAAGACAGCCTGGCGATGGTCGACACCCAGCTGCACGGGCGCCAGCTCCGCCTGGAGCGCCACTTCGACCCCGCCATGCCGCTGGTGATGGCCGACCCGCTGCGCCTGCGCCAGTGCCTGCTCAACCTGTTGTCGAACGCCATCAAGTACAACCACCCGCAGGGCGTGGTGCGGGTCGGCGCGCGGGCGAGCGACAACGGCATGGTCGAGCTGTCGGTCTGGAACAGCGGCGCCGGCATGACACCGCAACAGATGGAGCGGCTCTACGAACCCTTCAACCGCCTGGGCCGCGACGCGAGCCACGGTGAAGGCACCGGCATCGGCCTGGCCATTAGCCGCCAGCTGATCGAGCGCATGGGCGGGCAGATTGACGCGGCAAGCGTGGCGGGCGCCTGGGCGCAGTTCACCGTGAGCTTGCCCGCCGCGGTTTGACCCTGGCCCTCAGGCCTCGCGCTTGAAGTCGCGGAACGCACCGAACAACCACGAGCGCATACCCACCACCAGTGTGTAGGGGCGCTTCTGGTCGGGCGGCAGTTTCTGGTCGGCCAGGTGCTGCTGCGCAAAGTCCTGGCCCACACGCTGCAAGCGCTCGGCAAAACTCGCGGCCAGGCTGCGGCCCACCTGGCCGTGCACCAGCATCAGCATCTCGCCTTCGGCGTCGAAGCCGCCGCTGAAGTAGTCGGCCGCCACGTCCTTGCGAAAGTACCCCATCACCGGGCCGTGCGGCCGCCAGCGAAAGGTCTTGCTCACCTGCAGGCGGTAGCGGTTCATCGGCCGCAGCTCGATGATGCCGAGCTTGTCGAGCGCGGCCAGGTACTTCACGCACTCGGCGTCGGTGAAGGTGTAGGTGGCGACGATCTGCTCGAAGGTCCATTGGCTCAGGCAGCAGGTGGCCATCAGCAGCAGGCGGCGGTCGGCGACCACGGCCTTTTCTTGCTCGAGCGTCAACTCGCGGCGCAGCGGTTGTGCGTCGGCAATCTTGCGGGCCAGCTCGGCGAAATCCATCTTCAACACGCGCAGCACGTCGTCGATGCGCGAGAGCGGCATGTCGGCCTTGGCAAAGATGCGCTTGATGCTCGACTCCGACATGCCCAGCTGCTCGGCCAGCTGCGCGTAGTTGATGCCGGCGGCCTTGAGTTCGACCTTCAGCGCCGTGACCAAGTCTTGGGTGGTGCTCATGCGTCTCCCCTCCAGAAGTACCGCCAGACGATACCAGCCCGCCAGTGCCACACCACCTTGCCGGGAGCGCTTGATACCAAACTGCCGTCTCACGAAGATCTCGCCGTGTTCAACCACTTCGAGAGATTCATGCACACCCCCACCCGCCCCCGCCAAGACACCAAAGCCTGGAAGCTCCAGGTCTGGGTCTCGTTCGGTCTTGCCACCCTGTTGTGCGGCACCGGCCTGGCCTACCTGCCGGGCGAAGACCTGAACCGCGCGTTCATGGTGATGGGCTACGTGTTCTGCCTCTCCACTGCCTTCGCCCTGGCCAAGTTCGTGCGCGACAACGAAGTGCGCCGCACGGATACGCCGATGTGGGGACTGGTCGTGTGGGGCGGCTTTGCGCTCGCGATGGGTCTCACCGGCTGGGGCCTGTGGCGCATGGAGGTCAACCCGACCTACAAGGCCTACCTCGGCGTGTGCTGGCTGTTCCTGATCTCCAGCGTGTTCACGCTGGCCAAGACGCTGCGCGATGCGCACGAAGCCCAAGGAGAGTGAGCATGTTGATGAAACGTCTGATCATTTCGAGCCTGCTGTCTCTGTCCTTGACGGCACAAGCGCACTCACCGAACGCGTCGGACGCGAGCGCCTTGTCGATGTTGCCGATCGCGGTATCGGTGGCCGCACCGGCGATGTTCCTGTCGGCCGGTGCGATGTTGACCGTGGTCGCCGTCGAAGCCTCGGCCGCCGGCGTGGTGTGTGTGCTGGAGCGCGCCTCCGACGGTGCGCGTGCCAGCGTCACGCTCAGTGCGCAGGCGGCGGGCGGTTTGTCGGTGGCGGCAGGCACGGTGGTGGTGGTCACCGCCTTCAGCGCCGGCTGGGTGCTCTCGGCCGCCGGCCGCGCCATCGCCTACATTCCCAACGAGATCGGCGCCGCGCTGCTCTACAACGAACGGGTGACGCGGTGATCGCGCGCTGCATCACCGCGCTGGCCCTCGCCGCGTGCATGACGCTCGCCCACGCCGGCCGCTCGTGCGAGCCCAAGCCACCCGAAGCACGCAATGTGGCACGCGCCATGGTGCTGGCCGAACACACCGCCCGCATGCTCGACGCCAGCGGCGCGCAGGTGGTGGTGCTGGCACGTGCCGGCCAAGACCTGAGCGCGTACGGCCTGCGTTATTCGCACCTCGGCCTGGCCTACCGCGACGGTGACCGCTGGCGCGTGGCCCACAAGTTGAACCAGTGCGGCAGCGCGGTGGCCTCTATCTACCGGCAAGGCCTGGGCGAGTTCTTTCTCGACGACCTGCACGACTACCAGGCCGGCGTGGTGATCCTTCGCCCCGACGTGCAGGCCGCGTTGAGGCCCGCGCTGCAAGACAACCAGCGCCTCGCGCAGCTGCACACGCCGCGCTACAACATGGTCGCCTACCCCTGGGCGCAGAGTTACCAGCAGTCGAACCAATGGGCCATCGAAACGCTGGCCATGGCGGTCGATGCCAACGCCACCACACGCGGCCGCGCACAAGCCTGGTTGCAGCTGCAGGGCTACCAGCCGAGCACGCTGTACATCTCGGCCTTCAAGCGCCTCGGTGCACGCATCACCGCCGCCAACGTCGCCTTCGACGACCACCCGAACGACAAACGATTCAGCGATCGCATCGAAACCGTCACGGTCGACTCGGTGTTTGCGTGGCTGAACCGCAGCGGCCTCGGCGGGCCGGTGCAGGTGGTGAGGTAGATTGCGCCGACACCAGAAGACAACCGGAGGAGCCCCTTTGAGCCACCCTGAACACCCGAACCAGTTTGCCCTGCTGACGCAGCGCCGTTTTGCGCCCTTCTTCTGGACGCAGTTTCTCGGCGCCGGCAACGACAACCTGTTCAAGTTCGCCTTCACCGTGATGGTGACCTACCAGCTGCAGGTCGAGTGGTTGCCACCGGCCATGGCCGGACTGGTGATCGGCGCGCTGTTCATCTTCCCGTTCTTGCTGTTTTCGGCCACCAGCGGGCAGCTGACCGACAAGTACGACAAGACGAAGATGATCCGCTTCGTGAAGTGGTTCGAGATCGTGGTGATGGTGATTGCGGCCTACGGCTTCATGCAGGCCAACGGGCCGGTGCTGCTGGCCTGCGTGTTCCTGATGGGCTTGCACTCCACGCTCTTCGGCCCGGTGAAATTTGCCTACCCGCCACAGACCCTCCGCGCGCGCGAGCTGACCGGTGGCAACGGCATGGTCGAGATGGGCACCTTCGTGGCCATCCTGCTGGGCAACGTGGTGGGCGG
>JACMKJ010000407.1 GCA_014380155.1 Rhizobacter sp.
AACCTGCTCCCGGGCAAGGACGGCCTGCTGCACATCAGCCAGATCGCGCACCAGCGCGTCGAGAAGGTCACCGACTTCCTGAAGGAAGGCCAGATCGTCAAGGTCAAGGTGCTCGAGACCGACGAGAAGGGCCGCGTCAAGCTGTCGATGAAGGCCCTGATCGAGCGCGAAGCTCAGCCTTCACACGACTGATGAAGCCGGGCCGCTTGCCGGCCTGTTTTTCGCCACCGACTGTCTGCACACCATGAAAGCCATCGAAATTGCGTCTCACGGCGCGCCCGAGGTCCTGCGCTCCGCTGAGCGGCCGGCGCCGGTTGCGGGCGCCGGTGAGGTCTTGATTCGTGTGGCCGCATCGGGTGTAAACCGGCCCGACGTGCTGCAGCGAAAAGGGCACTACCCGGTGCCACCCGGTGCATCTGATCTGCCTGGCCTGGAAGTCGCAGGCACGATCGTCGAGGGCGACCGAACTGCCATGGCGGCAGCCGAGCTGAACCTCGGCGATCGGGTGTGCGCCTTGGTGGCGGGTGGGGGTTACGCCGAGTTGTGTGTGGCGCCGATCGGGCAGTGCCTGCCGGTACCGGCGGGCTTGAGCGACATCGAAGCTGCCAGCCTTCCCGAAACCTTTTTCACTGTCTGGTCGAACGTGTTTGACCGCGCTGGCCTGCAGCCCGGCGAAACGCTGCTGGTGCAGGGTGGCACGAGCGGCATCGGTGTCACCGCGATCCAGTTGGCCAAGGCCTGGGGCGCGACCGTCATCGCGACGGCAGGCAGCGATGAAAAGTGCGCCGCGTGCATCGCTCTAGGCGCCGACCACGCCATCAACTACCGCAGCCAGGACTTTGCCGCCGAGGCGATGCGCATCACCGCCAAGCGTGGTGTGAACGTGGTGCTCGACATGGTCGCCGGCCCCTACGTGGCGCGCGAACTGAGCTGCATGGCCGAAGACGCTCGCCTCGTGATGATTGCAGTGCAAGGCGGCGTTGAAGCCCAGATCGACGCTGGTGTGGTGATGCGCAAGCGCCTCACGGTCACCGGCTCGACCTTGCGCCCGCGCCCCATTGCTTTCAAGGCTGCTATCGCGCAGGCGCTGCGTCAGAACGTGTGGCCCTGGCTCGAAGCCGGCAAGGTGAAGCCGGTGATCTTCAAGGTGTTCCCGGCGGAGCAGGCGGCTCAGTCGCACACGCTGATGGAATCGAACGAGCACATCGGCAAGCTCGTGTTGACATGGTGAAACCCCAAGGAACTGAATCCATGCGTCGCAAACTGGTGGTAGGCAACTGGAAGATGAACGGTGGCCGTGTGGCCAACGCCGAGTTGCTGGCTGCGCTGAAAGAAGCCGAGCCCTGGGATGCGGGCGTGGCTGTGTGCGCACCGTTCCCTTACCTGGCCGACGTGGCCTTGTCGCTGCAAGGCAGCCGCATCGTGTGGGGCGGGCAAGACTGTTCGGCCCACGAGTCGGGCGCCTACACCGGCGAGGTGTCGGCGTCGATGCTGGCCGAGTTCGGTTGCCACTACGTGATCGTCGGTCACTCTGAGCGCCGCGCTTATCACGCGGAGTCGGATCAACTCGTTGCTGACAAGGCGAAGGCTGCGCTGGCGCACAAGCTCACGCCCATCGTCTGTGTGGGTGAAACGCTGGCCGAGCGCGAAGCGGGTCAAACCGACGCAGTGGTCAAGCGTCAGCTCTCGGCTGTGATCCACACGCTGGCCCACTGCATCTCGCAGGTGGTCGTGGCGTATGAACCCGTGTGGGCCATCGGCACCGGCAAAACTGCGTCGCCGGAGCAGGCGCAGGCGGTGCACGCCGTGCTGCGCGCCCAACTGCACGCGGCCACCGAGAAGTCTGGCGAGATGCTGGTCCTCTACGGCGGCAGTGTGAAGGCCGACAACGCCGTGCAACTGTTTTCGCAAGCAGACATCGATGGCGGGCTCATCGGTGGCGCATCCCTCAAGGCGGCAGACTTCGCCGCCATTTGCAAGGCTGCCAGCTGAGCTGGGCCTGAAGAATTTTTTGGAGCAATTAGAAATGCAAGTGTTGATGAACGTCGTGGTGGCCCTGCAAATCCTGGCGGCCTTGGTCATGATCGGGCTGGTGCTGATTCAGCATGGCAAAGGTGCAGACATGGGTGCCTCGTTCGGCAGTGGCGCGTCAGGCAGCCTCTTCGGTGCGACGGGCAGCGCCAACTTCCTGTCTCGCTCCACCGCCGTGTGTGCTGCGGTCTTCTTCTGCTGCACGCTCGCACTGGCCTACGTGGCGAACACCCGCACCGTCACGTCGGGAACCAGCGTGCTCGATCGCGCGGGGATGGCGGCGCCTGCTGCAAGTTCTGCGGCCAGTGGTGCACCGCTGATCCCAGGGTCGGCTCGCTCGGCATCTGATGTGGCACCCGCGGCCGCACCTGCTGCATCGCTTCCCGCCATTCCGGGCAAGTGACCCGGCCCTGAAACCTTTGTCGGCGGGCAAAACGCCATGCTGCAATGCAGCGCCCGGCTGAGATCACGAGGGGTTTGAGGTTAGAATTTGCGGCTGTCTGGTGAGCCACTTCCTCATGCAATCCAGACGCCGTTGCCAGGCAGTTAGACGGCAGTAATACGTTAGGCCGACGTGGTGAAATTGGTAGACACGCTATCTTGAGGGGGTAGTGGCGAAAGCTGTGCGAGTTCGAGTCTCGCCGTCGGCACCAGATCTATCGGCAAGGCGCTTACCCAGTGCCTGGCTGTAATCAACAAAGCCAACACTCGAACCATGAACCTGGCCCCTTACCTTCCTGTGATCTTGTTCATCCTGGTTGGTGTGGCGGTGGGTGTAGCGCCCCAGGTGCTTGGCTTCCTGTTCGGCCCGCGTCGCCCCGACGCCGCCAAGAATTCTCCCTACGAGTGCGGTTTCGAGGCGTTTGAAGACGCCCGCATGAAGTTCGATGTGCGCTATTACCTGGTCGCCATCCTCTTCATCTTGTTTGACCTGGAAATTGCTTTCCTCTTCCCGTGGGCCGTGTCGCTGCGCGAGATTGGTGCGGCGGGCTTCTGGGCCATGATGTTGTTCCTGGGCATTCTGGTCGTGGGCTTTGCCTACGAGTGGAAAAAGGGTGCCTTGGACTGGGAATGACGAGGTATTGACGCCATGGGCATTGAAGGTGTTCTCAAAGAAGGCTTCGTCACGACCAGTGTCGATACCCTGATCAACTGGTCGAAGACCGGCTCGCTGTGGCCGATGACCTTCGGTCTGGCCTGCTGCGCTGTGGAAATGATGCATGCCGGTGCGGCCCGCTACGACATCGACCGCTTCGGCATGCTGTTTCGCCCCAGCCCTCGGCAGAGCGACCTGATGATCGTTGCCGGCACGCTGTGCAACAAGATGGCGCCGGCCCTGCGCAAGGTCTACGACCAGATGGCCGAGCCGCGCTGGGTGTTGAGCATGGGCTCCTGCGCCAACGGCGGTGGTTACTACCACTACAGCTACTCGGTGGTGCGCGGCTGCGACCGCATCGTGCCGGTCGATGTCTACGTTCCGGGCTG
>JACMKJ010000408.1 GCA_014380155.1 Rhizobacter sp.
ACGTTCAACCCGTACACGATCCAGATCGAGCCGCACGACTGCATGGCCGAGCTGTTCGACGCGGTCACGCGCACCAACACGATCCTGATCGACTGGTCGCGCGACGTGTGGGGCTACATCAGCCTCGGCTACTTCAAGCAGCGCACGAAGGAAGGCGAGATCGGCTCCAGCACGATGCCGCACAAGGTCAACCCGATCGACTTCGAAAACGCCGAGGGCAACTTCGGCCTGGCCAACGCGTTGCTTACCCACCTGAGCCAGAAGCTGCCGATCAGCCGCTTCCAGCGTGACCTGACCGACAGCACCGTGCTGCGCAACATGGGCGTGGCGCTCGGCTACGCACTGCTCGGCTACGACAGCCTGCTGCGGGGCTTGGGCAAGCTCGAAGTCAACCGCGAAGCGCTGGCCGCCGACCTCGACAGCGCCTGGGAAGTGCTGGCCGAACCGATCCAAACCGTGATGCGCCGCTACAAGCTGGCCAACCCGTATGAGCGCCTGAAAGAACTGACGCGCGGCAAGACCATCACGCGTGAAGCCATTCAGCAGTTCATCGGCACGCTGGAGATTCCCGAGGCTGAAAAGACCCGGCTGCTCGCGATGACACCGGGCAGCTACACCGGCATCGGCGCCGCACTGGCCAAGAGAATCAGCTGAAGCGATCAACCCACGAAGACAGGTGCCATGAAATTTACCGACCAGCTCGCCGCCGCCCAACGCGCCAACGACTCTTTGCTCTGCGTGGGCCTCGACCCCGAGCCCGGTAAATTTCCCGCCCCCTGGAAAGGCGACGCCAGCCGCATCTACGACTTCTGCGCGGCCATCGTCGACGCCACCAAAGACCTGGCGATCGCCTTCAAGCCGCAGATCGCCTACTTCGCCGCCAACCGCGCCGAAGACCAGCTCGAGCGGCTGATGGCGCACATCAAGCGTGTGGCGCCCGGCGTGCCGGTGATCCTCGACGCCAAGCGCGGCGACATCGGCGCCACCGCCGAGCAGTACGCCCGTGAAGCCTTCGAGCGCTACCAAGCCGATGCGGTGACGCTCTCGCCTTTCATGGGCTTCGATTCGCTCGAACCCTGGCTGCGCTACAGCGACCGCGGGCTGATCCTGTTGTGCCGCACCTCCAACCCCGGCGGCTCCGACCTGCAGGCGCAAAAGCTGGCCGACGGAACGCCGCTCTACGAACACATCGCCCGCCTGGCCAGCACCACCTGGAACACCAGCGGCCAGCTCGGCCTGGTGGTCGGCGCCACCTTCCCCGGCGAGATCGCCCGGGTGCGCGAGCTGGCGCCCACGCTGCCGCTGCTGATCCCCGGCATCGGCGCGCAAGGCGGTGACGCACAGGCCACGGTGCAAGCCGGTTGGCGGCCCGACGCGCCGGTCATGGTGAGTTCGTCGCGCGCGGTGTTGTATGCGTCTGCGGGCAGCGACTTCGCCTCGGCCGCTCGTGCTGTCGCGTTGCAAACGCGTGCGGCGTTAAATGCGGCACGGTCATCGTGCGCACACGGGGAAAAAGAGGCCGCAGGCCCGCGCTAGCGCACGAGACACTGCGGGGCCGGCGTTTCGCACGCCTATGCACCCCGCATGAACGACCCAGCCAACTCATTGCCGAGCCCACCGGGTGCCGCCACCCGGCAGGGCTTGAACAGAAAAATCGCCAAGCTGTTCTTCGGGCTGGGCTGCGGCATGTCGTTGGTGGGCGCGGTGCTCTACGGCACGCTCGCCATGCAGCTGCAACCGGGCATGCGCGAAATGCTGGTGGCCGTCTGCGTGGCCTTGTCGGTGGGCTTTGCGGTGGCCATGCGCTCCTTGAGCCATGCGCCGCTGGGCACCGTGATGCTGGCTGTCGGGTGGGGCGGTGTAAGCATCGTCGCGCTCACCGCCGTCGGGGCGGGCGAGGGCCTGCACAGCCTGAGCCTCGGGTTCTTTGCGCTGCTGGTGTGCCTGGTCACCGTGTTGACGAGCCTGCGCGCGGGCATCGGCCTGGCGGCTGGCTGCGTTGCTGCGGTGCTGGCGCTCTACGGGGCTGAGGCGGTCGGTTGGCTGCCCGGGGCTGCAGCCGTGCAACGCAACCCCGACACCCTGAATGTGCTGATCCACGCCATGCTGCTGGGCACCGGCGTGGTGGCCGGCTCACAGATATCGCGCATCGTCGACCGCGCCATGGCCGAGGCGGCCGATCGCGAACAGCGCTTTCGCAGCCTGCTCGCCATCGCCGCCGACTGGTACTGGGAGATGGACGCCGAGCTGCGCTTCAGCCGCATCGACAACGAGCTGCAGAGCGGCCATGACAGGGCCTCCGAAGCGCGTGTCGGCCTGCGCCCGTGGGAGACGCCCGACATGCGCGTCGAACAAACCGCGATGGCCTTGCACCGCCAAGACCTGGAGGCCCACCGCCCCTTCAGTGACCTGCCGGTGCGCATCGAGACCGGCACCGGCCGCGACCTGCACTTCAGCGTGAGCGGGCGGCCGCGCTTCGACGAAGAAGGCCACTTCACCGGCTACTGGGGCGTGGGGCGCGACATTACTGCCGAAGTGCAGGCGCGTCAGGCACAGCACGCAAGCGAGAGCCGCTACCGCGAGCTGTTTGCGCTGACTCCCACGCCCTTGGTGCTGCACCGCAATGGCATCACCCTGCTGGCCAACGACGCCGCCGCGCATCTGTTCGGCTTCACCACGGCGCAGGCCATGAGCGGCTTCGACCTGGTGCAGCTCTACCCGCCGCCGTTGAAAGGCCTGTTGGCCGAGCGCATTCGCCAGCTGGCGAAATCGCCCATCGGCCAGAGCCTCGACTTGGCCGAGGTGCAGCTCCACGCCATCGACGGGCGGCGGCTGACGGTGCAGTGCAACGGCTCGCGCGTGAACACCGCCGACGGCCCGGCCGTGCTCTCGATCTACTACGACATCTCCGAACGCGTGAGCTCCGAAGCGCAGCTGCGACGCTCGCAGGCCATGCTGTCGCACCTGTTCGAGACCAGCCCCGACTTCATCACGCTGAGCGACATGGAGACCGGCGTGTACGTGATGGTCAACAGGAGTTTCGAGAGCATGTTCGGCTACGCGGCCGACGAGGTGGTGGGCCAGAGCGCGCTCGATCTGGGCATTTGGTACGAGCCGGCCGACCGGGTGCGCATGGTGGCCCAGCTCAAGGCACACGGTGGCGTGAACGAGGTCGAGACGCTGTTCATCCACAAGTCGGGCCGGCTGGTCACGCTGCTGATGTCGGCCGGCAAGTTCTCGATGGACGGGCGCGACTACCTGGTGGTCAATGGGCGCGACGTGACCGAGTCGCAGCGCGCGCGCCTGGAGCACGAGGCGATTCTGAAAAACGCGTCGATCGGCATTGCACTCACCCGCAACCAGCGTTTCATGCAGGCCAACCCGCGCTTCGAGCGCATGTTCGGCTGGGGCCCTGGCGAGCTGGTGGGCCAACCCGGCTCGGCCGTCTGGGCCTCGCCCGAGGACTATGCCGAAGTCGGCCGCATCGCGGGCCCGCTGCTCGCCGAGGGCAAGCAGGTCGACCTGGACCGGCAGATGATGCGCCGCGACGGCAGCCTCTTCTGGTGCCGCCTGCTGGCCCAGGTGGTCGACCCGCTGCACCCCGCGATGGGCGGCACGATCTGGATCGCCGAAGACGTGACAGAGCGCCGCCAGATCGACCAGGCGCTGGCCGCCGCACGCGACGTGGCCGAGGCCGCCAACCGCGCCAAGAGCGCGTTTCTCGCCAACACCAGCCACGAGATTCGAACGCCACTCAACGGCCTGCTGGGGCTGGCCAATCTCGCGATGCAACCGGGCCTGCCGGCCCCTCGCCGCCAGCAGTACCTGGAGCAGATTCAAGACAGCGCACAAAGCTTGGCGGGCATCATCTCCGACATCCTCGACCTGTCGAAGATCGAGGCCGGCAAGCTGAGTGTGGAGGCCGTGCCCTTCAACCTGCACCAACTGCTCAAGGCCGTGCACCACGCCTACCAGTCGCTCGCGCAGGCGCGCTCGCTGGAGCTGACTTTGCACATCGCCGAGGGCGTGCCCGTCACGGTGCGCGGCGACCCGGTGCGGCTGCGCCAGATCCTCAGCAACTACATCACCAACGGCCTCAAGTTCACCGAGCGCGGCACGGTGCACATCGAGGTGGCCCCGTCAGCCGACACGGCCTGTCCCGAGCACGTGCGCTTCGGCGTGATCGACAGCGGGCCGGGCATCGACGCGGCGACGCAGACCCGTCTGTTCCAGCCCTTCACGCAAGCCGACGAATCGACCACGCGCCGCTTTGGCGGCACCGGCCTGGGACTGTCCATTTGCAAGGAGCTCGCCACGCTGATGGAGGGCCATGTGGGCATGAACAGCACGCTCGGCCAAGGGGCCCACTTCTGGGCCGAGGTGCCGCTGCCGGTGACCGACTTGCCGGTGATCGACCCGCGCATGGAGGCACGCGACATCGAGCGCCTGGTGGGCCTGCGTGTGCTGCTGGTCGAAGACAACGCCGTCAACATGATGATCGGCGTGGCCATGCTCGAACAATGGGGCGTCGAGGTCACGCAGGCCTGCGATGGCCTGGAAGGCGTGGCGGCTGTCGAACGCGCGACCGCCGCGGAGCGCCCCTTCCATGTGGTGCTGATGGACGTGCAGATGCCACGCCTGAGCGGCCACGAAGCCGCACGCCGCCTGCGCCAGACGCACTCAGCCCAGGCGCTGCCCATCATTGCGCTGACCGCTGCCGCCCTGGTATCAGAGCGCGAAGAAGCGCTGGCCGCGGGCATGAACGATTTCCTGACCAAGCCGATCGACGCTCACCGGCTGCGCCAGGCGCTGGTGCGCGCCGGCAGCTGAGCCGCGGCAGCCGCCGCTCACAGCCTGGGCGGCACCACCGGCAGCGAACTCGTCAGGCCACCATCGACCGGCAGCGCCTGGCCATTCACATACGAAGCTTCGTCCGACGCGAGAAACAGCGCCGCGTAGGCAATCTCGTGCGGCAGGCCACCACGGCGCAGCGGATTGAGCTGGCCGATCTTCTGCTCGGTGCCACGCTCGCGCGCGCGGTCGAAGATGGGCTGCGTCATGCCGGTTTCGATCAAGCCCGGGCAGATGGCGTTGATGCGAATGCCGGTGCCGCCGAACTGGTTGGCGCTGGTCTGCACCAGGCTCACCACCCCCGCCTTGCTCGCGCTGTAGGGCGGGCCACCCGCACCCGAGCGCAGGCCGGCCACCGAGGCGGTGCAGATGATCGAGCCGCGACCGGCGGGCACCATCACGCGCGCGGCGTACTTGATGGCGAGGAAGGTGCCGATCAGGTTGATGCTCAGGATGTGTGTCCAGTCGTCGACCGACCAGTCGTCGAAGTTGCGCATGCCGCCGCTCACGCCGGCGTTGGCGTAGACGACGTCGAGCCCGCCGTGGCTGCGTACCGCGACTTCGATGTAGTCGGCCACATCGGCTTCTTGCGAGGTGTCGCGCATCAGCGCCAGCGCCTGGCCGCCGGCGGCACGAATGGCCTCGGCCGTGGCCTCGACTTCGGCCGCGCGGTCGACGGCGATCACCTTGGCGCCATGCTCGGCGAACAAGAGCGCCGTGGCGCGGCCGATGCCGCTGGCGGCGCCGGTGACGACGGCCGATTTGCCTTCAAGACGTTTCATGGGTGCTCCGTACCGGTGTTTCCAAACCGGCAAGCATAGGTCGAAATCGTCGTTCAGCCCGCCAGCCGGCTGACCACCACCGGCCACTGGCCGCCCAGCGTGCGGGTGGCGTTCTCGGCGGCGGTGAAGAGCAGCGAGTTCATGCGCTGCACGGCCAGATCGGAAAAGCGCTCCAGCGGGCCCGACAGCGACAACGCGCCGAGCAAGATACCCGCCGGCCCGAACACCGGTGCGGCCAAGGCACCACACAGCGGGTCGCGCTCACCAAACGAGGTGTAGAGCAACGGCACGTCGGCCGCGGCCGGCAAGCCGGGGGCAAACGCATGGAGCACCTTGCCGGCGGCACCGCGGTTGAGGGGCAACACATCACCGGCGCGCACACGGTCGAGCGTGGAGTGGCCCGAGTCGATGCGGAACAGGCACAGCCTCGCCTCCTTGCCATGGCGCACGTGGAACGATGGGCTCTCGGTGCCCTTGCCCACCAGCCACTCGAGCACCGGCTGGATGCCTTCTTTCAGCCCGTAGGTCAGGTCGAACGAGCGGCCGAACAAAAACGCCAACGGCCCCAGCGCATAACGTTTGTCGCTGCGGTGAACCACCAGGCCGGCGCGCGCGAGCGAGGCGAGCAGGCGCAGCAATGTGCTCTTGTACATGCCGGTGCGACGCGCCAGGTCGGCCAGCGTGAGCGGCGAACTCGCTTGCGCCAGCTCGGTGGCAATGCACAAGGCTCGGTCGACGGCGGCCACCCCGTCGGCCGGGGAAGCCACGATGGTCTGGGGAGCGAGGGTGTCAGGCATGGTGTGCAACGGTGTACTGATCGTTCTGTTTGGCGGAATTCACATTCCCTTTTGAGGAGCCCAATTTACCCTTGAAGTCCGCCGCAGAAGATCCTTGTTGACCCGGGGGCGACGCGTCTGTCGACGGAAAAGAAGGTCGACGCTCGTGGCCGGGCTATAGCTGCCATTGGCGAAATCTCGTTGATCGCAAAGGGGCCGCAAACCTAGACTGAGCCGCGTTGACCTCACCAAAAACGCAAAGGAACAGTCCATGTCCACCGAAGCCAAATGCCCCTTCTCGGGCGGCGCCCCCAAGCACACGATTGCCGGCACGAAATCAAACGCGCACTGGTGGCCCAACCAGTTGCACCTGGGCATCTTGCATCACCACTCGGCCAAGTCCGACCCGATGGGCCAGGCCTTCGATTACGCCGAAGAATTCAAGAGCCTCGACCTCGACGCCGTCATCAAGGATTTGCATGCCTTGATGACCGATTCTCAAGACTGGTGGCCGGCAGACTTCGGCCACTACGGCCCCTTGTTCGTGCGCATGGCCTGGCACAGCGCCGGCACCTACCGCGTGAGCGACGGTCGTGGTGGCGCAGGCACCGGCGCGCAGCGTTTTGCGCCGCTCAACAGCTGGCCCGACAACGTCAACCTCGACAAGGCACGCCGGCTGCTGTGGCCGATCAAGCAGAAGTACGGCCGCAAGATCTCGTGGGCCGACCTGATGATCCTCACCGGCAACGTCGCACTCGAATCGATGGGCTTCAAGACTTTCGGTTTTGCGGGTGGCCGGCCCGACATCTGGGAGCCCGAGCAAGAGATCTACTGGGGCTCTGAAGGCAAGTGGCTCGAAGCCGAACGCTACAGCGGCGACCGTGACCTCGAGAACCCGCTCGCCGCCGTGCAGATGGGCCTGATCTACGTCAACCCCGAAGGCCCCAACGGCAACCCCGACCCGCTCGCGTCGGCACGCGATATCCGCGACACCTTCGCGCGCATGGCGATGAACGACGAAGAAACGGTGGCGCTCATCGCAGGCGGCCACACCTTCGGCAAGACGCACGGCGCAGGCGACGCCACGCTGGTGGGTGCCGAGCCCGAAGGGTGCGGCATCGAAGACCAGGGCTTCGGCTGGAAGAGCAGCCATGGTTCAGGCAGGGGTGGCGACACCATCAGCAGCGGCCTCGAAGTCACCTGGACCACCACGCCCACACGCTGGAGCAACAACTACTTCTGGAACCTCTTCGGCTACGAATGGGAGCTGACCAAGAGCCCCGCCGGTGCGCACCAATGGATTCCCAAACACGGCATGGGCGCCGGCACCGTGCCCGACGCGCACGACGCGTCGAAGCACCACGCTCCGGCGATGCTGACCACCGACATCGCGTTGCGCGTCGACCCGGCCTACGAAAAGATCTCGCGGCGCTTTCTGGAGAACCCCGACCAGTTCGCCGACGCCTTCGCCCGCGCCTGGTTCAAGCTGACCCACCGCGACATGGGCCCGCTCGCCCGTTACCTGGGCCCGCTGGTGCCGAAAGAAGAGCTGATCTGGCAAGACCCGGTGCCCGCAGTCGACCACCCGCTGGTCGACGAGCAAGACGTGGCGGCCTTGAAGAGCAAGCTGCTCGCCTCGGGCTTGTCGATCTCGCAACTTGTCACCACGGCATGGGCCTCGGCTTCGACCTTCCGCGGCGGCGACAAGCGCGGTGGTGCCAACGGCGCGCGCATTCGCCTGGCGCCGCAAAAGGATTGGGCCGTCAACCAACCGGCCGAGCTGGCCCAGGTGCTGGAAACGCTTGCACCCGTGCAGAGAGAGTTCAATGCCGCACAGTCGGGCGGCAAGAAGATCTCGCTGGCCGACCTGATCGTGCTGGGTGGCTGCGCCGCCGTGGAAGCCGCAGCCAAGAAGGGTGGCCACGACGTGAAGGTGCCGTTCTCACCCGGCCGTACCGATGCGTCGCAAGAGCAGACCGACGTGGAGTCGTTTGCCGTGATGGAGCATGCCGCTGACGGGTTCCGCAACCACGCCCGCAAGGGGCTGGAGGGTGCGGCGGCCGAGCTGCTGGTCGACAAGGCGCAGTTGCTCACGCTCACCGCGCCCGAGATGACGGTCTTGATCGGTGGCCTGCGTGCACTGAACGCCAACGTCGGCCAATCCAAGCACGGTGTGTTCACCCACCGGCCCGAGACGCTGAGCAACGACTTCTTCGTCAACCTGCTCGACATGAGCACGAAGTGGCAAAAGTCTGCCTCCACTGACGGTGTGCTCGAAGGGCACGACCGGGCCACCGGTGAACTCAAGTGGACGGGCACCGTGGTCGACCTCGTGTTCGGTTCCAACTCGCAGCTGCGCGCGCTGGCCGAGGTGTACGCCAGCAGCGACGCTCAAGCGAAGTTCGTGCACGAGTTCGTGGCGGCGTGGAACAAGGTGATGAACCTGGACCGTTTCGACCTGAGGTGATCTTCACGGCCACCTGAGCAAGAAGGCGCGGCGGTCCCGCGCCTTCTTTTTTGGCCCATGTCAATCGCTGCTGGCACACTGGATTGGTTGTATCCACCCATCAGGCCGTGTCAGAGATGTCCAAGTCCTATCTTCGCCTTCTCGACTGGAAGGTCGTGTTTTTTGCGTTGCTGGCCTGCTACGTCTTGCCGGGCATTCTGGTGGGCACCTTGCTCGCGACGGTGCTCCAAGAGACGATGCCGCAAGCCGTGGGGAACCCCATCGCGTCGATCCTGGCTTTTGTGAGCTTTCTCATTCCGCCAGTCGCCGGCGGGTACTTTGCGGCCAGGTTCGCCCGTTCCTTGCCCCGGCTTCACGTTCTTGTCGTCGGCGCACTCGGTGCGGTGTTGTCTTTGCTTGCGTTCCGGGCGTCACCGCGCGCCATGGCCGCCTACGCCTTGACCTCGCTGGCGCTGGCCGCTCTCGGCGGCTTCATGCGCTTGAGGTCAGGCCCGAACGACGAGGCCTGACCTTTCCTTCCGAAGCGTTCAGCCGGCCTACTTCGCCGCCGCCGGAAACACCGGCAACTTGCCCACGTCACGGGCATCGTGCTGCAGGATCACCGTCGCCTTCAACTGGGCCGCGAGTTTCTTGAAGCGGTCAAGTGAGGCCAAGGTTTCGGCACGGCTGGTGTTGAAGCTGGGCACGCCGTTCGATTCGTAGTTTTCGTGGAAGTGCGACAGGTCGCCGGTGATCAGCACGTTGCCCTTTTCCTTCAGGCGAACCAGCACGCTGTGGTGGCCGGGGGTGTGGCCCGGCGTGGTGAGCATGACCACCGTGCCGTCGCCGAACACGTCTTTGTCGAGCGGCACGGTTTCAAGCTTGGAGCCGCCGCTGATCCAGGGGGCGAAGAACGCGGGGTTGGCGCCCACTGGCTTGGCCGAGGTGACGTTGGCCCAGTCGCCGGGCCCGATCAGCAAGGTGGCCTGTGGGAACGAGGCCATCTGGCCGGTGTGGTCGGCGTGGTAGTGGCTGATGCCCACGAACTTGATCTGCTCGGGCTTGATCTGCACTTGGGCCAGCAAGTCGACCAGGCTCACCTTGGGCGCCACGGCCCCGGCCGTCAGCGCGTGGCCGGTGTCCCACAGCATGTACTCGTTGCCGTGCTTTATGAGGTAGCAGCTGAAGACGAAGGGGATCTTCACGCCCTGCATCGCAAAGGTGTCGGAGAAGCGGCCCACGTCGTTGGTGATGCCGGTGCCGCATTCGAGGCGCGTCAGGCTCACTTCGACCGCGTCGGCTGGTGCGGGTGCGGCCGGAGTCTGCGCGCAGGCCGAGAGCGAGATCACGGCACTGGCGCAAAGCGCCCAAGAGAACGGGGTGAGCTTCATCGGGTCTCCTTGGATTTGTGGAAGGCCTGAGCAAAGTGGCGCGGGCGCAGCAGCATGCACCAGCTTGCAAATCCCCTCTTGCTGCACGGTTCGTCACACGGCCCCGGCTTGAAACCTGGCCGGGCGCACACATTTGCTGGGTCTCGTCACAGCGAAGGCCAACCCGTGCCACTCGTCATCGTCCTGGGCCTGATGCTGTTGTTGGTGGCACTGTTTGCCGGCCAGCCTGTGCTCACCCAACTGCGCCGCGCGCGCATCCGGCGCCGGCCGTTCCCGGCCGAGTGGCGCGAGATCTTGCGCCGCCGGGTGCCTTATGTGCGCCACATGCCGGCCGATCTGCAGTTGCAGCTGAAGAAGCACATGCAGGTGTTCCTGGCTGAAAAGCCATTCATCGGCTGTGCGGGGCTCGAGGTCACTGAAGAGATGCGCGTGACCATCGCCGCCCAGGCCTGCCTGTTGATGCTCAACCGGCGGCTGCCGTCGTACTTTGCGGAGCTGCGGCAGATCCTCGTCTACCCGGGTGCGTTTCTGGTCGACCGGGTGCACACCGACGGCGCCGGCGTGTTGCAAGACCAGCGGCGTGCCTTGTCGGGCGAGTCATGGTCGCAAGGGCAGGTGATCTTGTCGTGGCAAGACACGCTGGACGGTGCGGCCGTGATCGACGACGGGCAGAACGTGGTGATCCACGAGTTTGCGCACCAGCTTGACCAGGAAAATGGCCACGCCAATGGCGCTCCGCTGTTGTCGGGCGCCAAACGTTACGCGCGCTGGTCGCAGGTGATGGCCACCGAGTTTGCGCGGTTGCAGGCGCAGGTCGATGCGGGCCAGCCGTCGCTGCTCAGTTCGTATGGCGCCACCAACCCGGCGGAGTTTTTTGCGGTGGCCACGGAGGTGTTTTTCGAGCAGCCCCGCCAACTGGCCACCGACAGCCCCGCGCTGTTCCAGGAGCTGAGCCTCTTCTACCGATTGAACCCGCTGAGCTGGTAGCCGAACGGGCGGCCGGTTTTGGGGGTAACAGCCAAATGTGCAATACGCACATTCATGTTACCGTCTCCACCCGATCACCGCCCTTCCCAGCCTCGTGAGTGCTCAACCAACCGACGCCGCACCGCATGCGGCAGCCCTGCTGCAGGCCTGCCGCGCCTTGTTGACGCCGCTGGCCGAGCTGGCCATTGCCAGGGGCTTGCACCATGCCGACCTCGACGAGCTGCTGCGCACCGCCTTCATCGACGCCGCCCTGGCCGCCCACCC
>JACMKJ010000409.1 GCA_014380155.1 Rhizobacter sp.
TTCGAGCGCGAAGCCTTCGACCTCTACGGCATCCTCTTCGAAGGCCATGTGGACTTGCGCCGCATCCTCACCGACTACGGCTTCATCGGCCACCCGTTCCGTAAAGACTTCCCGACCTCGGGCCATGTCGAGATGCGCTACGACCCCGAGCAAAAGCGCGTGATCTACCAACCCGTGACGATCGAGCCGCGTGAAATCACGCCACGCATCATTCGGGAAGACAACTACGGCGGTCTGCACTGACATGGCAGAGATCAAAAATTACACGCTGAACTTCGGCCCTCAGCACCCGGCAGCCCACGGTGTGCTGCGACTGGTGCTCGAGCTCGACGGCGAAGTGATCCAGCGCGCCGACCCGCACATCGGCCTCTTGCACCGCGCCACCGAGAAGCTGGCCGAAAGCAAGACCTACATGCAGTCGCTGCCCTACATGGACCGCCTCGACTACGTGTCGATGATGTCCAACGAGCATGCCTATTGCCTGGCCATCGAGCGGCTGCTGGGTGTCGACGTGCCCGAGCGCGCGCAGTACATCCGCGTGATGTTTGCCGAGATCACCCGCCTGCTGAACCACCTGATGTGGCTGGGTGCGCACGGCCTGGACTGCGGTGCGATGAACATGCTCATCTACTGCTTCCGCGAGCGTGAAGACCTGTTCGACATGTACGAGGCGGTGTCCGGTGCGCGCATGCACGCGGCCTACTTCCGCCCGGGTGGTGTGTACCGCGATCTGCCTGACTCGATGCCGCAGTACAAGGTGTCGAAAATCCACAACGCCAAGGCCATCTCCAGGCTCAACGAGAACCGTGCGGGCTCCTTGCTCGACTTCATCGACGACTTCTGCGCGCGCTTCCCCGCCAATGTCGACGACTACGAGACCTTGCTCACCGACAACCGCATCTGGAAACAGCGCACCGTCGGCATCGGCGTGGTGTCTCCAGAGCGCGCGCTGAACCTGGGCTTCACCGGCCCCATGCTGCGTGGCTCGGGCATCCAGTGGGACCTGCGCAAGAACCAGCCCTACGACGTATATGACCGCATGGATTTCGACATTCCGCTGGGCACCAACGGTGACACCTACGACCGCTACCTGGTGCGTGTGCACGAGATGCGCGAAGCCAACCGCATCATCCAGCAATGCTCCGCGTGGCTGCGCAAGAACCCCGGCCCGGTGATCACCAGCAACCACAAGGTGGCGCCTCCTTCGCGCGTGGACATGAAGTCCAGCATGGAAGAACTGATCCACCACTTCAAGCTCTTCACCGAAGGCTTCCACGTGCCCGAGGGCGAGGTGTATGCCGCGGTCGAGCACCCGAAGGGCGAGTTCGGCATCTACCTGATCAGCGATGGTGCCAACAAGCCTTACCGACTGAAGATCCGCCCGCCTGGCTTCCCGCATCTGGCGGCACTCGATG
This sequence comes from Rhizobacter sp., assembly GCA_014380155.1. Classification (GTDB taxonomy): domain Bacteria; phylum Pseudomonadota; class Gammaproteobacteria; order Burkholderiales; family Burkholderiaceae_C; genus Rhizobacter. The sequence continues at coordinate 1,416 of JACMKJ010000409.1, forward strand.
AAATGGCGCGCGGTCACATGATTGCCGACGCGGTCGCCGTGATCGGCACGATGGACATTGTGTTTGGAGAGATTGACCGGTGATTTCCGACACCACACGCCAGCGCTTCGACAAGGAAGTCGCCAAGTACCCCGCCGACCAGAAGCAGTCGGCGGTGATGGCCTGCCTGGCCATCGTGCAGCAAGAACAGGGCTTCGTCTCGGCCGACAGCGAGCGCCTGGTGGCCGACTACCTCGGCATGCCACCGATCGCGGTGCACGAGGTCACGACCTTCTACAACATGTACAACCAGCGGCCGCTGGGCACCTTCAAGCTCAACGTCTGCACCAACCTGCCGTGCCAGTTGCGCAACGGCCAGTCGGCGCTCAACTACCTGTGCAGCAAGCTCGGTGTGGAAGAGGGCGGTACGACGGCCGATGGCGCACTGACCATCCAGAAAAGCGAATGCCTGGGCGCTTGCGCCGACGCACCTGTGCTGCTGGTGAATGACCGCCAGATGTGCAGCTTCATGGACGAGCCGCGGCTTGACGAGTTGGTCGGCACGCTGCGCGCAGCGGCCGCCGCAAAGTAAACGAGGCATCTTCCATGTCGCAACCGATCGTCGACCTTTCCAAGTTCCAGGCCACCGGCACCGAGACCTGCTTTCACGGCCGCCACATCGGCGCGCAGATTTATGACGGTCTTGACGGCAAGAACTGGTCGCTCAAAGACTACGAAGCACGCGGCGGCTACCAGGCGCTGCGCAAGATCCTGAATGGTGGCAACGGTGCCGAGCCGATGACCCCCGAGCAGGTGATCGCCGAGGTCAAGACCTCGGGCCTTCGTGGCCGCGGCGGTGCAGGTTTTCCGACCGGCCTCAAGTGGAGCTTCATGCCGCGCATGTACCCCGGCGCGAAGTACCTTGTCTGCAACTCCGACGAAGGCGAGCCCGGCACCTGCAAGGACCGCGACATCCTGATGTTCAACCCGCACATCGTGATCGAAGGCATGGCGATTGCCGCGTTCGCGATGGGCATTGCGGTGGGCTACAACTACATCCACGGCGAA
>JACMKJ010000410.1 GCA_014380155.1 Rhizobacter sp.
CGTCGACCGGGGTGTCGGCGCCCGACGCGGCCGCCGCAAAAGCCGCCAGCATCAGCGCGGTGAGGAGCGCGCGTTTCAAACCACGCTCCGTGCGCTGGCAAAACCATGGGCTTCGATCTCGACCAGCAGCTCGGCGCGGCAGATGTCGGCGTTGAGGTAGATCGCCTCGCGAGCCGCGTGGCTGCCCGCACCGACGGCGCTTTCGAACACCTCGCGCACGGTGGGCAGGTCTTCACGGTGGCGCACGTAGACGGTGTAGAACAACTCGCTGGCCGGGAAGGCCACACCACCACGCGCCTTGGCGGCCTCGCGCACGGCGGCGATGTTGGCGAGGCTTTCTTCGGTCTGGCGGCGCACGTCGCCCAGATGCAGGCTCTGGTGGCCGACGATGCTGGCGGTGCCGGAGATGAACAGCGCGGCGCGGCCACCGCCCACTTCGGCCAGCGCAGCGCGCGAAAACGTGGGCGCGCGCTGGCCATAGGTGTCGGGGTAGCGGTAGGCGCTCACCTGGCGCGGGTTTTCGATCGCCAGCGGCGCCTGGCGGCCGGCGAGAAAGTAGACCCGCAGCGGCCCGCCGTGCGTGCCCAGCGCGCAGGCCGCGGGCGAGCCGTCGAACGCGCTGCGCTGCGCATCGATGAAAGCCTGCTGGCGGCCGGCGTTGAACTGCCGGTAACGCTCGGTGCCGCTGGCGTCGGCATTGATGTGGGCGAAGTAGTTCCACACCCGCAGCAACTGAGCGCACGGGCTGGCAGCGAGCACGGCAAACACGTCGGCGTAGGCCTGGTGCGCGGTGGCCTGCATGCCCAGGCCGCTGTCGTCGATCTCGGCACGGCCATGCAGCCAGTGGCCATCGGTCACGTAGTGCACGCAGCCATGTTGCTGCGCTTGCGGCGCGGTGCTGGAGGTCCAGGCGTCGAGCACGCTGTCGCCACCGGCCATCAGCGGGGCCTGCAGCGCATGTGCGCCGGCTCCGACCCACCGGCCTCCCAGCAATCGCGGCGGTGCCAGGCCGTCACGCGGGCGAAGCCGCTGGAACGTGAGGGGGGCGGGGGCGGTGGAGGCGACGGGCTGCGAAACGAGATCAGCGGAGGCAGGCGATTTCATGCAACTGATTCGGTACTTCGGGCAGCCTGAGAGGGGGTCGGGCGCGAGCTTGATGCCGGTGTGAAGGGCCTGCTGCGAGGAGCGACGATTGTATCGCCGGCCCCCCGTGCGAACGGCTTGCGCACCTCCCACGAAATGGTGATTCAGGCGGAGCGAAACACGTGTTGTTTCATCTTCACAAGCAGGGGCGACACCATCGGTGTGGTGAGCATGGTGCTGGCCACCGCCATCAGCAGCAAGGCGGTGAAGGTTTCGTCCGTGATCACGCCCTTGTCGAGCAACACGTTGGCAAAGATGATCATCACCAGGCCCTTGGTCTGCAAGAACCAACCGATCAGCGCGCCCTCGCCGGGCTGCCACTTGAGGATCTTGCCCGCCAGGTGGGTGGCGAGCAGCTTGCCCACCACCGCGGCCAGCAGCATCGCGCCTGCGGCGATGAACACCGAAGCGCCGCCCACTTGCCAGTTGGTGCGCAAGCCGGTGCTCAGGAAGTACACCGGCGCAGCCACCAGCAGCACGTTGTGGCGCAAGGCGTCGAGGTGCTTCTGGTCGAACCAGTGTGCGTCGATGATGGCACCCGCGAGGAACGCGCCGACGATGAAGTGCAGCCCGCACCAGTCGGCGCCCAATCCGCACAGGGCCAGCCAGATGATGCCCACGTACCAGCGGTCGCGCTCGGGAATGCGCTGCATCAGCTGGCGGAACAGCCAGCCGAATACCGCAAACGCGAGCAGAAAGCCCAACTGTTTGCCGACCCGGTCCCAGTCCATCAGGATGACAGCGAGCACGGCCCAGATGGCGATGTCGTCGACGCTCGAATAACGCAGGATGCGCTGGCCGATGGGCTGGCGCAGCACGTCGAGTTTTTCCATCAGCAAGATCAGCACCGGCAGCGCCGTCACCGCACACGCCATGCCCACGCCGACCACGAACTGCCAGTCGGTCGCCTTGGGGCCGATCCAGCCCGGCGACATCAGCATCACCGCCGCCACGCCGCTGCCCAGCAGCAGCGGAACGCTCAACGCCAGGCCGGCGGTGATGCCGCTCTCGCGCCGGTGCGCCCAGGCTTGTTTCAGGTCGAGCTCGATACCGGCGATCCACACGAACAACATCACCGCCCACCACGCGATGCCGTTGAGCGACTGGATCACCGGCGGGCTGAACACGAAGGCGTGGAACTCTGGGAACGCCGCGCCCAGGATGCCGGGGCCGAGCAAGATGCCAGCCACCGTCTGCACCACCACCAGCGGTGCGAAATAGTCGGTGCGAAAGAGGCGCCAGAACAGGTAGGGCACGCTGAAGATGATCAGCATGGCGATCAGGAAAACTTCGGTGGTGCTCATGGAAAGAAGTAGGGGCTGGAAGGCGGCGGGCAGTGTGCCACGCGGCCCTCAGGCGCGCAGCACTGACAGGCCCAGCTTCTCGAATGCAGCCGTGGTGCGCTTGGGCACGCTTCGCTCCACGATCAGCCCGGTGGCGGCCTGGCAGGGCGCAATCACGCAATGTGAGGCAGCGTTCAGCTTCTCGCTCGACGCCAGCACCCAGGTCTCGGCGGCTTGCGCCATCAGGGCGCGCTTGATGTGGGCTTCTTCGAGGTCGCCGGTGGTCAGGCCGGTGTGGGGGTGCAGGCCGGTCACGCCCATGAAGTAGGTGTCGGCATGCACCTGCTGAATGCTCTCGAGCGCCGCGGCGCCCACCGCCACCACCGAGTGTTTGAACAAGCGCCCGCCGATCAGCACCACCTCCACGAGTGGGTGCGCCACCAGCGCCAGCGCGATGGTCGGGCTGTGGGTCACCACGGTCACGCTGAGCGTGTGCGGCAGCTGCAGCGCGAGTTGCTCGCAGCTGGTGCCTCCGTCGAGAAACACCACTTGCCCCGGCTTCACCAGCGCGGCAGCCGCTTGGCCGATGGCGCGTTTGCCTTCGGGCTCCAGCTGCGTGCGCGCCGCAAAGTCGCCCACCGCCAGCGAGGCCGGCAAAGCCCCACCGTGCACCCGCTGCAGCAGGCCCTCGGCCGCCAGCGCGCGCAGGTCACGGCGGATGGTGTCTTCCGACAGGCCCCACTCTTCGCTCAAGGTCTTGGCCACGATCTCTCCGCCCGACTGGAGCCGCTGGAGGATGAGTTGTTTGCGTTGGCGTGTGAGCATGCTTGCACGAATTA
>JACMKJ010000411.1 GCA_014380155.1 Rhizobacter sp.
CGCTCAACGGCCAGCTTACCGAGCGCGGCGCGCGGCTGCGCGAGGCCACCACCACCGCGCCGCAGTACCGCTTTTTCGCGCTGCCCGGCACCAAGCCGCCCAAACCGGGGCTGCTGCGGGTGGCCAGCGGCGGCGCGGCCATTGCGGTCGAGGTGTGGGACGTGCCACTCGCCGCCCTTGGCTCCTTTCTTGCACTGATTCCCGCACCTCTGGGCCTGGGCAGCGTGACGCTGGCAGACGGCAGCTCGGTGCACGGTTTCATCTGCGAAGCATTGGCGTTGGAAGGCGCCACAGACATCACGTCATTCGGCGGCTGGCGGGCCTATCTCGCCTCGCTCCAGCCGCCTCGCTGAACTCTTGGCACCCGTCACCTTCATCCCACTTTTTACCCGGAGACCTTCACATGAGCAGCAACACCACCCTCAACCTTCGCCGACGCAGCCTGGTCACCGCGGGTGCCGCACTCGCCCTGGGCGCACCGGCGGTGCTGCGCGCCCAGGCCGGCCCCAAGATCCGCATCGGCTACTGGCCGATCGCGGCCGGCCTGCCCTTCTATTCGGCGATCGAACTCGGCTACTTCAAGGAAGCCGGACTCGATGTGGAGGCGCTCAAGTTCGCCGGTGCCCAGCAGGTGATGGAAGCCGTGCTCTCAGGCCGCGCCGACGGCACGGCCAACGGAACCGGCTCGGCCAACATCGCCATCGGCGAGATCGCCCAACCCGGCACCTTCAAGATCTTCTGCTCCAACCCGAGCAACGTGAAAAACGTGCTCGACGAAGTGATCGTGCCGGTCGCCAGCCCCGCCAAGGTGATGGCCGACCTGAAGGGCAAGCGCATCGCCTCCGGCCCCGGTATCCAGAACGTGACGCTGGCCAAGACGGTGCTCGAGCGCGGCGGTGCCACGGGCGCGACCGTGGTCGAGCTGCCGATCGGCCAGCACGTGGCCGCGCTCGCGGCGGGCCAGGTGGATGGCGCCTACACGCTCGAACCCACCGGCACCATCGGCCGCATGAACGGCACCACCCGTGTGCTCGAACCCGGCGTGATCGCCCGTTACATCCTCGGCGACCCGATGGCCCCGTGGTTCGGCGGCTCGGCCTCGCTGTCGTCGGACTTCATCAAGAAGAACCCCGACGCGGCCAAGAAGTTCGTGGCGGCTTATGGCAAGGGCGTGGCTTACGTGCGCAGCAAGTCGGTCGAGGCGCGCCAGTACCTCAAGGGCTATACCGCGATCGAAGGCGCGCTCACCAGCGAGGTGCCGCTCGCCGCGTACACCATGTACAACGAGTTCACGCCGGCCGACGTGGCCCACTTCCAGAAGTTCTTCGACCTGTTCGCCGAGAAGGGGATCTTCTCGTCGCGACTGATGGTCGACTCGATGCTCTACAAGGGCTGAACGCCATGAGCGCCATCATCCCTTCCACGACAGCGGAGCCGGCCGCCGCGCCCGCCAAGCCCTGGTCGCCACCATCGGCCAACACGCCGGCGGCGGCACCGCGCAAGCCGAGCTGGGACAAGGCCCTGCCCTTCATCGGGCCGATCATCCTATTCATCGTCTGGGATCTGGTGGTGCGCCTCGGCTTCATCAAAGCCATCTTGTTGCCGCCACCGATGGCGGCGCTGGGCGCCTTGTTCAGCGGCCTGGCCGGCGGCCCGCTGCTGACCGACTTTGCCGTCACGGTGTGGCGCACGGTGCAGGCGTTTCTGATTGCTGCCGCGGTGGGCATGCCGCTCGGCGTGTTGCTCGGCAGCTCGGAGAAGGCCTACCGCAGCGTCGAGTTCCTGATCGACTTCTTTCGCTCCACGCCTTCCTCGGCGCTGATCCCGCTGTTCCTGATGATCTTCGGTGTGTCCGACGTCAACAAGGTTGCCATCGCGGCCTTCGGCGCGCTGCTGATCGTGGTGTTCAACAGCGCCTACGGTGTGATCAACGCACGCAAGCAGCGCGTGATGGCGGCCAAGGTGATGGGCGCGAGCCGCTGGCAGGTGTTCAAGGACGTGCTCATCTGGGAAAGCCTGCAGCCAAGCTTCGTCGGCCTGCGCTCGGCAGTTTCGATGGCCCTCGTGATCGTGATCGTGGCCGAGATGTTCATTGGCGCCGACAGTGGCCTGGGCAACCGCATCATCAACTCGCAGCAGGTGATGAACGTGAAAGACATGTACGCCTCCATCCTGGCCGCCGGTGCGCTCGGTTATGCGCTCAACGTGCTCTTCTTGTTGTTAGAGCGTCGCATTGTTCACTGGAGCGGAAGATGAGCGCAGTCCTGAACGGCCCCGTGTTCGCCGACGTGCCGGCGCCCAAGTTCGAACCCGGTCCGGCCGGCACGCACATCACCATCCGCGGCCTCACCAAATACTTCGCCGGCTGGCCGCTGTATGAAAACTTCGACCTCGACATCCCCAAGTCGAAGATCGTGTCTGTGTTCGGCCCCAATGGCTGCGGCAAGTCGACGCTGATCAACATGATTGCGGGCTTGATCCCGATCGACTCGGGCGAGATCCTGTTCGACGGCAAGTCGCTCAAAGACACCAAGATCGGCTACGTGTTCCAGAACTACCGCGAAGCGATGTTCCCGTGGATGCGCACCATCGACAACATCGCCTACCCGCTGAAGCTGGAAGGCCGCAGCAAGGCCGAGGTCGATCGGCGCATGGAAGAACTGGTCGC
>JACMKJ010000412.1 GCA_014380155.1 Rhizobacter sp.
GCGCGGATGCTGGCGCCGCGGGTGCCACAGGCGCCTGTTGGGCCCGGGCGGTGGAGAGCGAGCTCATCAACACCAGCGCGACGGCCGATGCGATGGGTGTCAGTTGTAGGTTCATGTTGTGCCTCTGATTGAAATGAGCGCCGGATCCCCGATCCGGTCCTTCGCAAAACCCCGGGACTTCGGCCCCTCTCTGATCCCGACCGTTGATCAAGACCAGTGACGGACCAACCCTCCCACCAAAGCGTTTCCGGTTGCTGCAGTGTGCGTACCACTACGCTACCACTAGATGCCACTATGCTACCAATCCAATTCGTTTGCAACAGGATTCACGCTGTTTCCACCCCCAGGGAATCACTGATGTAAAGTGGCCTGCATCACAGTGGAGCTACGCCCCAACATGAGCACCCAACCCTCGGCCTGTATCGAACTGGTATTGCCAAACGAGCCACTGGCATGCAATTGGTGTGCCACTGAGGGGTGCCATCCATGACCAGCCTCGCCCACGCGCTCAAGCCCCTCGACCCGAATCACGCGCTGCCGCTGTACCAACAGCTGCAGCGAGCGGTGCGCGACGCCATCGAACGCCGGGTGCTCAAGCCCGACGACGCCCTGCCCTCCGAGCGGCAGCTGGCCGAAGACCTGTCGGTTTCGCGCATCACGGTGCGCCGCGCCTTCGAAGGGCTCACGCAAGAAGGCTGGCTGGTGCGCCGGCAAGGTTCGGGAAACTTCGTCGGCTCCAGGGTGGAGAAGAATTTCGCCAAGCTCACTTCGTTCTCCGAAGACATGCAGGCGCGCGGCAGCCGGCCACACAGCGTGTGGCTCAAGCGCACACAAGGCACGGTGTCGCCCGAAGAGGCGCTCAAGCTCGCGCTGAGCCCTGGCGCCACGGTCTACCGCTTCCACCGCCTGCGCTACGCGGACGACGCGCCCATGGCGATCGAGATCGCGACCATCGTCGCGAGCTGCCTGCCCTCGCTGGAGTCGGTCGACACCTCGCTCTACCAGGCGCTGGAGGCGCAAGGCAACCGCCCGGTGCGCGCGCTGCAGCGGCTGCGCGCCCTGCTGCTCAACGCCGAGCAGGCCCGGCTGCTGAAAGCGCACGAAGGCGACGCCGGCCTGCTGGTCGAGCGCCTGGGCTACCTGCCCGACGGGCGGGCGATCGAGCTGTCGCAGTCGTTCTACCGCGGCGACATGTACGACTTCATCGCCGAGCTGAACGCCTGAATCTGACACCGGGGCCGTTCAGATCTTGAAGTACAGCTTGCGGCGATCGAGCCACACGACCACGACCCACCAGACGCTGACGAATGCGAGCGCGTATGCAAGCGACGGCACGTACGGGCCGGTGATCGGCAGCATCCACTCAAACGCAACGCGGTACAGCGGCCCGCCCCAGCGCAAACCCTCGAGCACGCAGACCATCAGCCACGCCCCGGCGTAGGCCGCGATGGCATTGAGGCCGAAGCTGCGGCCGAGTGCAGGCCCGCCGCGCCGATCGATGAACTCATGCGCTGCCAGCAGCGCGAGCATCGCCCAGCCCCCGCTCCACAGCACGTAAGACGAAGTCCACAGCTGCTTGTTGAAGGGGAGCACATACGACCAGGCCCAAGCGGCCAACAGCGCCACCATGCCCGCTTGCCACAAGCGGCTGCGCTGGCCACGGTGCAACCAGTCGCCGGCACGCACACCCAGCAGGGTCGTCGCCATGGCCGGCAGAGTGCTGAGCAGGCCCTCGGGCTCGTGGCCGAGGCCCGTGGTCGCATTGAATTCGTAGGCAAATCGACCCAGCAGCGCCGTGTCGACGCGGCTCGCCAGGTTGCCCTCCTTGCTCAATGACCCAACCGACGGCCCACCCCACGACAGCAGCGCCCAGTAGCCGAGCAGGATCGCACCGATGACGGCCCATTGCGTGCGTGCGCGCGTCTCGATCACCAGCAGCCCGGCCGCCGCAAAACAAAGGCCGATGCGCTGCAACACACCGAAGGGCCGGAAAGCCCGCGTGTCCATCAGCCAATGGGCGATGGCATGCAGCACGAGACCCAGCACGATGATGCGCAGTGCACGCACAAGCACCGTGCGGCGCAGCGCGACAGCGTCACCCCCTGCGGCCATGCGCGGGCCGAGGCTCAAGGACAGCGACCCACCGACGATGAACAGGAAGAAAGGGAAGACGAGGTCAGCGGGCGTGCAGCCGTGCCAGGCGGCGTGCGCCAGCGGCGCATAGACATGGCCCCAATCGCCGGGGTCGTTGACGAGCAGCATCGCCGCGACGGTCAGCCCGCGCAATGCATCGACGGAATCCAAACGTGCCTGTTGCTGCATTGTCGACTCAGAAATCGCAGCTCGATGCCAGCGGCGGGGTCGCGGCGGGTACGCTGTCGGCGAATGCGGCACCGCTGCGGCGCAGCGCCTGCACCGCGATGGTCACCTCGGTCGGGCTCTGCAGCACGTTGCGCGCGTGGTAGACCCAGTCGACGTCGTGCTCGTACACGCGCTGCGTGCCTGCAGGCAGCAGGCCGCCCGGTGAGAACCAGAGGTTGAAGTTGATCGACATCGGCACCACCGGGTAATTGCGCCCGCCGTGCTCGGCGAGCAGCTCGCCGTCCAGGTAGAAGCGCGTGCGGCCCGCGCCCGCCTGCATGACCAGCACGTGCCAGCCGCCCAGCTCGCCGAAGCGCTCGTGCGGCTGGTTGTGCGCCGACCAGGGCTCGATGCGCACCGTCTGCCAGGTCACGCCGTAGAGGCGCGGCCGCGCGTCGCCCCAGCCACCGTTGGGCAGGTATTCCCAGTCGAGCTCGCTGTACTCGGGGTCGAAGTCGAAGCGCAATGGGCTCACGCTGTAGAAGGTCTGCACCACCACGTCGCCATCGGGGCCGCGCACTGGGGCATCACTGAACCGCACGCGAGCCGCATAGGTGCCTTCGAAGTACTTGCGCGCGTGGCAGACCTGGGCCTGTTGCGTGCCGGCCTGCGTGCCGTCGGTGCGCGCGCTCAGGCGCAGCAGGCGGTTGCCGGCTTGCTGCGGGTCATCGATGAGCGCGATGGCTTTGTCGCCCCACGACGCACCGGCAATGCCGGGATGGCCGGCCTTCGAGCGCACCGTCCAACCGCCTTGCGCCAAGGCCGCTAGGTTGCTCTGGCTGAAGTCGTCGAAGAAGGTCTGCGCGGTCGGTGCGGGCACTGCGCACGCGCAGAGCAGCGCAACCACCCACAGCGCGAGCACTGCCTTCACGGCTGAGCCGGCTCGGCAGGCGCCTCCAGCGGCACGAAGCGCGACAGGATCAGCACCGGCACGGCGCAGGCCAGGCCCCAGATGAAAAAGTTCTGGTAGCCGAGCGCGACCTGGATGTCACCGCTGACGGTGCGAAAGAGGCTCATGCCCAGACCCATCACGCCCGAGCCGATGGCGTAGTGCGCCGTCTGGTACTGGCCCACCGACACCACCTGCATCAGGTACAGGATCACGCCGACGAAGCCGAAACCGTAGCCGAACATCTCCAGGCTCAGCGCTGCCGCGATGAGCGCGAAGTTGGTCGGCATGGCCACGCTCAGGAAGATGAAGGCCACCGTCGGCAGGTTCATCGCGAGGATCAGCCACAGCATCGCGCGCTTGAGCCCCAGCCACCCCGCAAAGTAGCCACCAACCACACTGCCCGCGATGAAGGCGATGGTGCCCGCGGTGCCGTAGGCCCAACCCACCTGGTCGGTCGTGAGGCCCAGGCCGCCCGCCTCACGCGCCGCGCGCAGGAAGATCGGCCCGATGGTCTGCACCTGCCCTTCGCTCGCACGAAACAGGATGATGAAGACGATGGCCCACCAGATGCCGGGCTTGGCGAGGAAGTCGCGCACCACAGTCCACAAGGTGCTGCCGATGTCGCGCGCCGAACCGTCGGCCGCCGCGGTGTTGCGCACGTGCGGCAGCGACCACAGGTTGTACAGGCCCAGCACGATCATCGCGACCGCGAGCGTGGTGAAGATCACCGTCCACGCGCCCTTCACGCCGATCGACTTCTCCAGCGTGCCCGCGGCCACCAGCAGGCCACCGGCCGAGACGAAGCGGGCCACGTTGAAGAACGCGCCCTGCCAGCCTGCGTATTGCGCCTGCTCCTTGTGCGACAGGCTGGCGATGTAGAGGCCGTCGCACGCGATGTCGTGCGTGGCCGAGGCCAGCGAAACCAGCGCGAGCGCCGCGATGGCCAACGTGAAGAAGCTCGGCAGGTTGAGCGACATCGCCACCAGGCCGAGACCCGCCGCGCCGATCAGCTGGAACAGCACCACCACCGACTTCTTGCTCGGCGCGAGTTCGAGGAAAGGGCTCCAGATCCACTTGAAGCCCCAGGCCAGTGACAGCAGGCCCAGCCAGCGCGTCATCTGCTCGTTGGGCACGTTCATGCTGATGAGCATCTGCTGCGCGATCACGTTGACCGCGAAGAAGGGCAGCCCTTGCGCGAGGTAGAGACTGGGAACCCACTTCATCGGCGAGCGGCGTGCCGCTGCGGTCGGTTCGGTTTGCATGGGCGTCTCCTCGTTTTCGTTTTTGGTTTCAGGCGCTCAAGCGAACGGGCGACACACCGGAGGCTGTCGCCCGCCCTTCAAGCCAGGCGTGCACCGCTTCGAGTGCACCGTCGGCATAACCCCAGCTCACGACAGCAGGGGCGGCGATGTCGAGCACTTGAAACGGGTTCCACAGCACCAGGTGCAGATCGGGCCGCCACGCTTGTGCCTGTGCGCCATAACGCTCGCGGTGGTTCGAGGCGAGCACGGTGCAGCGGCCGTCGGCGGGCAGCGTGGACCAGTCGAGTGATTGCAAGTCGTCAAGCGCCAGCAGGTCCACATCGGTGAATCCTTCGAACAGGCGCGCCACGGCATCGGCCGGCAACCCGGCTTCGGAGACACCATCGCAGGGCACGCTGCGCTGGGTGATGACGCGCAGAGCTTGATGGCGCGCGGGTGCCTGCGGTGCACCCAGCGCGGTCAGGCCGGCGGCCCAGGCGCGGTGCATCAAGCGGTCGTCGTGCTGCCGTTGATTGGCAAGGTAGTCGGTGGCGCCGGCAGGAAAGCGCGAGGCCAGCGCATCGAGCCGTCGGCAAGCGCGGTCGAGTTGCAAGCCGGTGAGAGCGCCGCTGGACTGCGCTCGTGCAATCGCCTCGATGGCCGCCAGTTGATCGGCCTGGCTGCCCAGCGCCATCACCATGTCGGCGCCGGCCTGCAGCGCGAGCACGGCCGCGCGGTCGTGGCCGTAGTGGTCGTAGATGGCCTTCATCACCAGCGAGTCGGTGATGACCACGCCCTCGTAGCCCCAGGCCTCGCGCAGCACGCCGCCCAGGATCTTGCGCGACAGCGTGGCCGGGTGCTCGGCATCGAGCTGCGGGTAGACGATGTGCGCCGTCATCATGGCCGGGGCATCGTCTTTCAGGTCGCGGAAAGGGCGGAACTCCATCGCCTCGAGCGCCGCCAGCGGCTTGTCGACCACCGGCAGGTGGCTGTGCGAATCCATGTGGGTGTCGCCATGACCGGGGAAATGCTTCACGCAGCAGGCCACGCCGGCCCGCAACGCACCGCGCATCCACGCGCCGGCGAGGCGCGTCACCTCGGCCGGGTTGTCGGAGAAGCTGCGCTCGGCGATCACCGGGTTGGCCGGGTTGTTGTTGACGTCGAGCACCGGGGCGAAGTCCCAGTTGATGCCGAGGCTGCGCACACCGCGGCCCACGGCTTCGCCGACGGCTTCGGCCAGGGCTTCGTCGCCCGCGGCACCGAGCGCCATCGCTGCGGGCGCTTGCGGCAAGAAGGTGGCACGCACCACCGAGCCGCCCTCCTGGTCGAGGCCGATCAGGGCCTTGTCGCCCATCACCGCCCGCAGGTCGGCGGTGAGTTGTTTCACCTCGGCCTCGCTGCCGAGGTTATGGCGGAAAAGGCAGACGGCGCGGATGTGGTGACGGCGCAGGAACTCGGCGGTGGTCGCGTCGAGCGATTTGCCCTGGATGTCGACCATCACCAGCCGACCCGCTTGGAGTGAAGCAGTCATCGCTCGCCTTATTGGGTGCGCGTGACCTTGGCCAGGTGGCGCGGCCGATCCGGGTCGAAGCCTCGCGCCTGGGCCAGCGCCTCGACCATCGGATAGAAGCTCTGGATCGCAGAGATCGGGTCGAGCTCCACCGAGGCCGTCTCGATGATCGGCAGCTTGGCGCCCGGCGTGCCGGCAGGTGCCGCCAGCAACACGTTGGCGCCGCGCCCGCGCATCTCTTCGGCCAGGGCCACCAGGCCGGCCTGCGCCGGCCCGCGCGGCGCAAACACCAGCAGCGGGTAGCCCTCGTCGATCAGCGCCATCGGGCCATGCTTGACCTCGGCGCCCGAGAAGGCCTCGGCCTGGATGGCGCAGGTCTCTTTGAACTTGAGCGCCGCTTCCATCGCCACCGGCAGGCCGGTGCCGCGGCCGATGACGAACAGGCGGTCGGCGTGGCGCAGCGCATCGACCGCGCTCGACCAGTCGGCATAGGCCGCACGCGCCAGCACGCCGGGCAGCCCCGAGAGTGCAGCCTGCAACACCAGGTCGTCTTGCCAGGCCGCGACCACACGCGCGCCGGCCACCAGTTGCGTGATGAAGCTCTTGGTCGCTGCCACGCTGGTTTCGGCGCCGGCGTGCAGCGGGAATACCCACTGCGCGGCCTGGGCGAGTGGCGAATCGGGGTCGTTGACGAAGGCCGCGGTGCAGGCGCCGCCGTTGCTGAAGTAGCGCATCGGCGCCACCAGGTCGGGGCTCTGGCCCGATTGCGAGAAGGCCATCGACGCGAGCCCCTCGCAAATGATCTGCGACTGGTACAGCGTGATCAGCGACATCGGCAACGAGGTCACCAGCCGGCCCATGCGCGCCATGATCAGGTAGGCCATGAAGTGGGCCGCGTGGTCGGAGCTGCCACGCGCCACGGTCAGCACCGCGCTCGGCGGCTGGGCGCGCAAGAAGGCGCCGAAATCGCTGTAGGCCTGGTCGTTCTGGGCCAGTTGGCGGGCCACGGCGGCGGGCGCTTCGCGCGCCTCAGCCAGCATGCGCGTGTTCAATCGACGCTCCTTCGATGTAGACATCGGTCAGTTTCAAATCGCGGTCGAGCACCGCCATGTCGGCCCAGGCGCCCACCGAGAGGCGGCCGCGTTCGACCACACCCATGTAGTCGGCGGCGTTGGTCGAAACGCGGCGCGAGGCATCGACCAGGCCGAGGCCCAGTTCGTTGACCAGGTTGCGCAGTGCCTGGTCCATGGTCAGCGTCGAGCCGGCCAGGGTGCCGTCGGCCAGGCGCACGCCGCCCAGGCACTTGGTGACCTTGTGGCGGCCGAGCTTGTACTCGCCGTCGGGCATGCCGGCGGCGGCGGTCGAATCCGTCACGCAGTAAAGGTGCGGGATCGAACGCAGCGCGACACGAATGGCCCCGGGGTGCGCATGCAGCAGGTCGGGAATGATCTCGGAGTAGGTGGCATGTGCGAGCGCCGCGCCCACCATGCCGGGCTCGCGGTGGTGCAGGCCGCTCATCGCGTTGAACAAATGCGTGAAGCCGGTCGCACCGCGCTTCATGGCCTCGACGCCGTCTTCGTAGCTGCCCAGCGTGTGGCCCAGTTGCACGCGGTAGCCGGCTTGCACCAGCGACTCGATCGCGTCCATGTTGCCGGCCGTTTCAGGCGCGAGCGTCACCAGGCGGATCGGTGCCATATCGTTCAGGCGGCGCAGTTCTTCGGCATGTACCGGCCGCGCGAAGTTGGGCTGCGCCCCCAGCTTGCCGGCGTTGATGTACGGGCCTTCGAGGTGAACACCGAGCACGCGCGCGCCTTGCGGGCTGCGCGTTGCGCACACCGATTTGAGGGCGCGGAAGGCGCGCTCCAGGTCGCTCATCGGCGCGGTCATGGTGGTCGCCAGCATGGCGGTGGTGCCGTGCGTGGCATGCAGCTCCGACACGCGCGCAGCGGCGTCGCCGCCTTCCATGATGTCGCGGCCGGCGCCACCGTGAACGTGCAGGTCGATGAAGCCGGGCATGAAAATCGGCAGAGCGGAATCACGCACCTCGCGCTCGTCGACAGGTTCACCTTCGATGCTCGCAATGCGGCCATCGTCAGTGACGCTCAACGCGCCCTTGACGAAGCCGCGCGGCGTGAGGATGTGGCCTTGCAATGTCACGCTCATCCTTCGCGCCTCATCTCGGCCACGAAGTCGTAGTAGTCGCTGCGGCAGTACGAATGGGTGAGCTCCACCGCCTGCCCCGATTCGAGGTAGCCGATGCGGGTGATGAACAGCACCGCCTGCCCCACCGGCACACCCAGCTGTTCGGCCAGGCGCGGCTGCGCATTGAGCGCGCGGATGTGCTGCAACGCGCGCACCGGCGCCATGTGCACGCTGGTGAGGTATTCGTAGAGCGAGCCGTCGACTGCCTCGGGGCTGGGCAGCACGCTTTGCGGGAGCACGCTCACCTCGTAGGCCATCACCACGTCGTCGGCCAGGCGCAGGCGCTCCAGGCGGGCCACACGGGCGCCGGGTGAGAGGCCGAGGCTCAGCTGCTCGTCGGGCACAGCTGCGGTGATGGCACGCTCCAGCCACCGTGACGAGGGCGTGTAGCCGCGCTGGTGCAGCTCTTCCGAGAAGCTCGTCAGTCGCGACAGCGGCTGCTCGATGCGCGGGGCGATGTAGTTGCCCGAGCCGCGGCGGCGCACGATCAGGCCCTGGTCGACCAACTGGTCGATGGCCTTGCGCGCGGTCACGCGCGACACGTCGGCCGACTCCGACAGCACCCGCTCCGAAGGCAAGGCCTCGTCGGCCTGGTAACGACCGTCGCGGATGGCCTGGCCGAGCTTGCGGGCCAGCTGCACATACAGCGGCGAGCTGTCACGTGCGTCGGGCTTGAATTCGAACAAGGCTTTCTTCATGCGTTCTTCTCGTTCTCCAACTCCCGCCGGATCAGGGTCAAGGCGCCGGCCGCCGGGCCATCGATGGCCTCGACGCAGCGGCTGCGCACGGCAGGCGACAAGCGGTCGGCCAGGCGCTTGCCAATGCTGCCCAGCACCACCAGCGGCAGACCGCCTTGCGGGTCGAGCGCGAGCGCAGTGGCGTCGAGTGCGCTGACGGCGCGGCC
>JACMKJ010000413.1 GCA_014380155.1 Rhizobacter sp.
AGCCATCGGCATCGTGCCGCAAGACACCGTGCTCTTCAACGACACCGTGGCCTACAACATCGCCTACGGCCGTGCGGGCGCGGGCCAGGCCGAGGTGGAAGCCGCTGCCAAGGCAGCACGCATCCACGACTTCATCGTCTCCACGCCCAAGGGTTACGACACCGCAGTGGGTGAGCGTGGGTTGAAGCTCAGTGGGGGTGAGAAGCAGCGCGTGGCGATTGCGCGCACGTTGCTGAAGAACCCGCCGATCATGATCTTCGACGAGGCCACCTCGGCGCTCGATTCGGCCAACGAGCGCGCCATCCAGGCTGAGCTGCAAGGCGTGGCGCGCAACAAGACGGCGCTGGTGATCGCGCACCGGCTCTCCACCGTGGTCGACGCGCACCAGATCCTGGTGATGGAGCACGGCCGCATTCTGGAGCGTGGCACCCACGGCGAGTTGCTGGCGCAAGACGGGCGCTATGCTGAAATGTGGCGACTCCAGCAAAGCGGCCAGGAAGAAGGCCAGGAAGAAGATGGAAACCAAGTGGCTTGAAGACTTCGTGAGCCTGGCCGAGACGCACAGCTTCTCGCGCTCGGCACAGCTGCGCCACGTCACGCAGCCGGCGTTTTCGCGCCGCATCCAGGCACTCGAAGCCTGGGCCGGCATCGACCTCGTCGACCGGTCTTCGTACCCCACGCGGCTCACGCCGGCGGGCGAAACCTTTCGTTCCCAGGCGCTCGAGATCCTCGGTGCGCTGCAGACCACCCGCAACATGATGCACAGCCACCAGGTGGCCGGGCAGGACATGATCGAATTTGCCGTGCCGCATTCGCTGTCGGTCACCTTCTTCCCGCACTGGGTGATGGACCTGCGCCTGCGCTTCGGCGCACTCAAGAGCCGGCTGATGGCGCTCAACGTGCACGACGCGGTGATGCTGCTCACCGAAGGCAGCTGCGACCTGCTGATCGCCTACCACCACCCCTCGCAGCCGCTGCAGTTGAACCCTGACCGCTACGAGATGCTCAGCGTCGGCCAGGAAACGCTGGCCCCCTATGCCAAGGCGGATGCGAAAGGCCAGCCGCTGTTTCGCCTGCCGGCCCGGGCGGGTGAGAAGGTGCCGTTCCTGAGCTACGCCTCGGGCGCCTACCTCGGCCGTCTGGTCGAGCAGATCATCAAGCTGTCACCCGAGCCGCTGTTGCTCGACCCCATTTATGAGACCGACATGGCCGAAGGCCTGAAGGCCATGGCACTCGAAGGCCACGGCCTGGCTTTCCTGCCCAACAGCTCGGTCGAGAAAGAAATGCGCAGCAGCCGGCTGGTGCGCGCCTCGGCGCCGGGCAGCTGCGAGCTGTCGATGGAGGTGCGCATCTACCGCGAGCGGCCCGAAATGGCGCGCCACACCAAACCGGGCGCGCAGGCGCTGTGGGATTTCCTGCGCGAATCGGTGCGCAGCCAAACGAAATCTGCCTAGGCACCAGCTTGTCGCGCTCAACGCGCCCGAGATCGTGATGCATATCGCGGCGGGCGACAGCTTTCGCGGGTTTCCACTGATCATGTATGCATGGGCTGCATATCGCGGCCGGCAAACAGCATTGGCAATGCCCGCACGCCGACCGTAAAGTCCGCGCCCAGCAGGGTTCAGGACCCACTCAAGTAACGAATGAGCTCAAGCGTCGCGGGTGCTCGAGCGTCGCACGCAGCCGGTGCGATGGGTGGCTTAGGTATTGCGTGGGAGACAAACATGACATTTCTATTGATGCGGTTTCGATTCGTCGCCGTGTTCGCGCTGGTCGCGGTCGGCTCCGCTGCCTGGGCTGGGCCGACGCTGGATCACATCAAGCAAAGCGGCAAGATCGTCATCGCGCACCGCGAGTCGTCGGTGCCGTTTTCATACGTCGTCGACAAGCAGCCGATGGGTTATGCCGTCGAGCTGTGCCTGAAGCTGGCCGAGGCGGTGCGCAAGAAGCTGGCGCTGAAGGTGCTGAAGCCCGAGTACCTGCAAGTCACGCCGGCCAACCGTATCGCCATGGTGGCCGACGGCAAGGCCGACCTGGAGTGCGGCTCCACCACCAACAACTCCGAACGGCGCCAGAAGGTGGCGTTCACCGTTCCGCACTACATCACCGGCGCGCGCTACTTGGTGCGTGCCGACAGCAAGTTCGAGGACTTGCCCAACTTCGAGAAGAAGAAGCTGGTGTCGACCAAGGGCACGACGCCGCTGAAGGCGATCGACCAAGCCAACAAGGAGCGCCTGCTGGGCATCGAAATCCTGGAGGCGCCCGATCACGCCCGCGCGGTCGAGATGGTCGAAAAAGGCGAGGCTGACGGCTTCGCGATGGACGACGTGCTGCTCTACGGCCTGATGGCTGGCCGCGCCGACCCAAGCAAGCTGAAGGTGGTCGGCAAGTTCCTCACCATCGAGGCGTTGGCGATCATGCTGCCCAAGAACGACCCCGAGTTGAAGGCGATCCTCGACGATGAAATGAAGCGGCTGATCTCCACCCGCGAAGCGCACGCCATCTACGAGCGTTGGTTCCTGAAGCCGATTCCGCCGCAGAACACTGCCTTGAGCCTGCCGATGAACTACTTGCTGAAGGATTTCTGGAAGTACCCGACCGATCGGGTGCCCAATTGAGCGGCTGTTGGCTCCGGCATCGTCCGATGGAAACCCTCGGTTCGTGGCTTGTACGTGGTTCCGCGTAGGCTGCGATCCCTAGAATTCCGTTCTTGGCTGACCCGCCCTTTTTTTGATTCCTAACCCGAAGGAGTTCGTCATGAAGAAAACCCTGCTTGCCGTTGCCGCTGTGATGGCGCTCGGTACGGCTCACGCCGAAGACACGCTGAAGAAGATCAAAGACAGCGCCTCCATCACACTCGGCGCGCGCGAATCCTCCGGCGCGCTGGCCTACACGCTGGGCGACGGCAAGTACGTCGGCTTCCACACCGAGATGGCTCAGCGCATTGCCGCCGATCTGCAAAAGCAGTTGGGCCTGGCCAAGCTGGAAGTCAAGTTCCAGCCCGTCACCTCGCAGAACCGCATCCCGCTGGTGCAAAACGGCACCATCGATCTGGAGTGCGGCTCCACCACCAACAACGCCACGCGCCAGAAAGACGTGTCGTTCGCGATGACCACCTACGTGGAAGAAGTGCGCATCGCCACCAAGGCGAACTCGGGCATCAACTCCGTCAAGGACCTGGTCGGCAAGACCGTGGCCACCACCACCGGCACGACCTCGGTGCAGACGCTGCGCAAGCACGAGCGCGCCAACGGTGTCGACTTCAAGGAGCTCTTCGGCAAGGACCACGCCGACAGCTTCCTGCTGCTCGAATCGGGTCGCGCCGATGCCTTCGTGATGGACGGCCAGATCCTCGCCGGCAACATCTCCAAGTCCAAGGCCCCGGCCGACTACAAGATCGTCGGCGAAGTGCTGTCGGTCGAACCCATCGCCTGCATGCTGCGCAAGGACGATCCGGCCTTCAAGAAAGCCGTCGACGACAGCATCAAGGGCATGGTCAAGAGCGGCGACCTGGCCAAGATCTACGACAAGTGGTTCGTGCAGCCCATCCCGCCGAGCAACACCAGGGTCGGCCTGCCCCTGTCTGATGCCACCAAGGGCGCTTGGGCGAACCCGAACGACAAGCCGATGGAAGACTACGCCAAGAAGTAAGGCGCATTGAGGTAAGCCCTAGCGCGATTGGCGCAGGGCTTGCTTACATTGCGGAGCGCGGTGTCGGTTCATCCCGCACCGCGCTTTCGTTTAAGGCGTGCGTCTGTGTGCGCCTTCACAAAAGAACAGGAGCACGCCTTGGGGCAATCATGGGATTGGCAGATATTCCTGCGAGATGACGGAGGCGGGCGCACCTACATTGAATGGCTGATGTCGGCTTGGGGCTGGACGCTGCTCGTGGCAGCACTTGCCCTTGTCGTGGCGCTGTTGGTTGGTTCGCTGATGGGCATCCTGAGGACCACACCGAACAAGTGGCTGGTGCTCCTCGGAGACGCATGGACTGAAATGTTCCGCAACATTCCGCTGCTGGTTCAGCTTTTCATCTGGTACTACGTTCTCCCCGGAATATTCCCCAGCCTTCAGGCCGTGCCTGGAATCATTCTGGCGGTCTTTGGCCTGGGCTTCTTCACCTCGGCACGAATCGCGGAGCAGGTTAGAGCGGGGATACAAGCATTGCCCAAGGGCCAGCGATACGCCGGACTGGCCATGGGACTGACGCTACCGCAGACATACCGCTTCGTGCTGCTGCCGATGGCGTTTCGTATCGTCATCCCGCCGATCACCTCGGAGTCGATGAACATCATCAAGAACTCTGCAGTGACGTTCGCCGTGCAGATCTCGGAACTGACGTTCTTCGCCCTGCAGTCCAGTGAAGAAACCTCTCGGCCGATCCTGATGTATGGGGCCGTGACGGCGCTGTACTTCGTCTCGGCCTTTGCCGTCAACCGCATAGCCGCTTTCATCGAAAAGCGCGTCCAGGTGCCGGGCATGATCGGCGGGAGCAAGTGATGCTCAACCTTGACTATTCCTTCTTGAACTGGGGAGTTATTTCAAGCTTTGTGCTCAAGGGGCTTGTCTACTCAGTTCAGCTCACCCTTGTCGCTGCCATATGCGGCATTGCCTTGGGTACTGTGTTGGCGCTGATGCGCCTGTCGGGAAAGAAGTGGCTGGTGGTGCCGGCGGCAGCCTATGTGAACACGCTGCGTTCGATTCCGCTCGTCATGGTGATCCTCTGGTTCTTCCTGCTCATTCCCGCAGGGGTCTACTCCGCAATTGGTGGACAGTGGGCCTTGGAGCATCGTGCTGAGTTGTCTGCAGTCATCACCTTTGCCTTCTTCGAGGCAGCCTACTACTCAGAGATCATGCGGGCAGGCATTCAGTCGGTACCCAAGGGGCAGGTGTATGCCGGGTACGCCGTAGGCATGACCTACCCACAATGCATGCAACTGATCGTTCTGCCGCAAGCGTTTCGCAACATGCTGCCTGTACTGTTGACGCAAACCATCATCCTGTTCCAAGACACGTCGCTCGTGTACGCGATCGGCGCTTACGATTTGCTCAAGGGCTTCGAGATTGCTGGCAAGAACTTCAACAGGCCTTCCGAGACTTATCTTGCTGCAGGGCTTGTCTACTTCGTCATCTGCTTTAGCCTGTCGATGCTCGTGCGCCGGCTGCAGAAAAAAATCCAGATCATCAGATAAGAGACATGAACCATGATTGACATCAAGAACGTCTCCAAGTGGTACGGCAGCTTCCAGGTGCTGACCGACTGCACCACCTCCATCCAGAAGGGTGAGGTGGTGGTGGTCTGCGGCCCCTCCGGATCGGGCAAGTCCACCCTCATCAAGACGGTCAATGCGCTGGAGCCGTTCCAGAAGGGCGACATCGTCGTCGACGGCATCAGCATCTCCGACCCCAAGACCAACCTGCCCAAGCTGCGCAGCCGGGTGGGCATGGTGTTCCAGCACTTCGAGCTGTTCCCGCACCTGAGCGTGACCGAGAACCTGACGCTGGCGCAGATCAAGGTGCTCAACCGCAACACCGACGAAGCCAAGACGCGCGGCCTGAAGATGCTCGACCGGGTGGGCCTGATGGCGCACAAGGACAAGTTCCCCGGCCAGCTGTCGGGGGGCCAGCAGCAGCGGGTGGCCATTGCGCGCGCGCTCAGCATGGACCCGATCGTGATGCTGTTCGACGAGCCGACCTCGGCGCTCGACCC
>JACMKJ010000414.1 GCA_014380155.1 Rhizobacter sp.
AGGCGCTGTGGGGCCTGGTGGCCGGCGCACGCGCCGACCTGCTGGTGCTCGACCCGCAAGCCCCCGGTCTGCTCGGCGTGACGCCATCGCACACGCTCGATGCGTGGGTGTTCGCCACCGACACACCGCGTTTGCAGGTGGTCTATGTCGCGGGGCAGCGTGTGCTGAGCGACGGCCGGCACGCGGACGAAGCGCGCATCGCCCAGCGCTACAGCGAGGCGATGGCGGCGTTGTGAGAAACGCGTTGACCCCGGGTGGCCACGCAGCGCTTCAACCCTGCGGGCTTTCGGTCATCTTTCCGCAATAGGCCTGCATGTGCTCGGGCAGGTCTTGCGGGCACTTGCCGCATTGGCGGTTGCCCGGCACCGCGTGGTCGATGAATTTCGGGTAGGGCAGCTTCAGCCCGGCCATGATCTGCTCGAACTCCTGCAGTGAGCGCGCAAGGCCCAGCCGCGGGTTGCGTGCCTTCTCCTGGCCGATCGACGACACGCAGCGCTGCCGGTAGTCGTGCCCAGGGTAGACCAGTTGTTCGTCGGGCAAGGCGAAAAGCTTGCCGGTCACGCTGCGGTAGAGATCGGCCGCGCTGCCGTTCTGCAAGTCGGTGCGCCCGCAGCCGTCGATCAGCAGCGCGTCGCCGGTGAAGACCCGCCCGCCGAGCACGTAGGCATGGTGGCTGTCGGTGTGGCCGGGTGTGTGCAGCGGCTGCAACACGATCTCGCCGAACTGCAGCGGCTGGCCCTCTTCCACGCCCAGGTCGGCACACGGCAGGCGCTCCATCGCCGGCGCAGCGGTGCGGCAGCCGGTGCGCTCCTTCAAGTGCAGCGCGCCGGTGATGTGGTCGGCGTGGATGTGCGTGTCGATCGTGCAGGCCAGCATCAGCCCCAGGGCCTGGATCGCGGCCAGGTCGCGCTCGATGCTGTTGACCACCGGGTCGATCAACAGCGCCTGGCCGGTGCTCTCGCAGCCGAGCAGGTAGGTGTAGGTGGATGACAGGGGTTCAAACAGCTGGCGAAAGATCAAAGGCGCCTCCTCGACGGAAGCGCCCATTCTCGCGAAACCCCAGGGTGGGCGTCTGGTGTCAGTCAGTTGACCCAGTGGATCTTGCCGCGCAGCGCCGGGCCGCCGCCCTCGCAATGCTGCTCGAAACGAAGGTCGATGGAGGCGATGTTGCCGCTGGCGAAGCTGATGCTGTCGATGACGAACCAGCCCGACAAGGTGTTGCAGCCGCGCCCGTTACCCGACCAGTTCATGCCACCCTTGGCCGCGTTGTGGAATGGCCAGCGTTGCAGGTTGCCGTAGTAGCCGGGGGTGAGCTGGGCGATCGAGTTCATGCCGACGAAATTGGCGCTCCAGCCACCCCCGCCGTTCACATTGACCTGCGCTTGCCGACCCGACCCAGTCACGCTGACGGTTGCCGTGCCTGGCGTGTACAGGTAGGTCTGGCCGCCGCCGATGAAGTCGCCAGCGTCGGACTGGAGGTAGACGTAGTTGCCGCTGGCCGGTGTCGCACCCGCAGGCGCATTCCACAGCCCTGCCGGCAGCGGCGTCAATGGGCCAGGGGGAGCGGTCGGGTCACCGGCCACCCAATGGATCTGTCCGCGCAACGCGGCGGCGCCCCCCTCGCAGTGCTGCTCGAAACGCAGGTCGACCGAGGCGAGCGCGTTGCCGGCGTAAGTGATGCTGTCGATGACGAACCAGCCCGTCAGCGTGTTGCAGCCGCGCCCATTGCCGCTCCAGGAGAGTCCGCCGAGCGTGGGGTTGTGGAAGGGATAACGCTGCAAGCCCGAATAGAGGCCGGGCTGCAGTGTCGAGAGCGAGTTCATGGCCTGGAAGTCACCTGTCCAGTCGTCGTCACCCCCGACACCCACTTGCAGCAAGCCGTTCGATACCGACACCCTCAAGGCGGCTTCGGCCTGTGTGTAGGTGGCGGTGCGCCCAGCGCCGATGAAGTCGCCGCCATCGCTCTGGAGGTAGACGTAGTTGCCACTGGTCGGTGTGGCCCCGGCCGGCGCACGCCACAAAGTGGAAGGCACCGGGGACACCGGCCCGGCCGCTGCCGTCGTGTCCGAAGCGACCCAATGGACCTGCCCCCGCAAGGCCGGCCCGCCGCCTTCGCAGTGTTGTTCGAAGTGCAGGTCCAGGCTGCTGAGGGCGCCCGCGACGTAGCTCACGCTGTCGACGACGAGGGTGCCTTCTATCGAGTTGCAGCCACGGCCTTCACCGCCCCAGTCGAGCCCGGCGAAGGTCGTGCTGCCGAAACGACTGGCGGCGTAGGTGCCCGGTTGCAGCTGCGCCGAGCTGCCGGGAGTCTGGAACGAGGCATTCCACCATTCATCGCCGTTCACACCGACGGTCAGGCGGTTGCCACTGGTCGTCACCGTGAGCACCGCGTTGGCCTTGGTGTATGAATACGAGCGCCCTTGGCCCACCCAGTCACCCGCATCGCTTTGCAGCTGGATGAAGCTCTGCCCGGCAGAGGGAATGACCGCCGGGCTCGACACCGTAACCACGTTGTTGGATTGGACAGGATCACCCGCCGGGCTCACGTAAAGCGTGTTGGCCACGTTGCCGATCATCGTGGCCGCCACATCGGCGGTCACGGTGAACGAGAGCGTGCCGCCCACCGGCACGGAAGGGGTCACCATGCTCGCACCCGGCGTGGCCGGGCAGACGGCACCGGCACTCGACGTGCAGGTCACCGAACGCAGCGATTGGCCGGCCCCGACGATGCTGTCCATCTGCACATTGGCCGCCGCATCCGGCCCGGTGTTGGTCACGCTCATGGCGTAGACCGCCGTGCCGCCACCGCTTACGGGTGTGGCCGGCCCGGTGCCCGAGACCACCAGATCCGCTACGTAGGCGTTGATCACCGGCGCGGCGCTGTTGTTGGTGGTGGCGCTGTCGTTGTCAGCAGAGACGGTTATCGAGCTGGCGACGGCGCCACGCGTGCCAGAGGCGATCGCGGCGCTGACGACATATCGCAGGCTGCCATTCACCGGCAACGATGGAACCGACATGGAAGCCGGTGACGCGGGGCAGGTGGCCCCGCCGCTGGCCGCGCAAGTCACCGCCGTGCGGGTGAGCGCAGCGCCCAGGTTGGCCGCCACCGCGACGTTGCGTGCGGTGGCCGGGCCCGCGTTGGACACGATCACTTCAATCGTGGTGAGTGAACCGCTGGCCATCACCGTCACCGGCCCGGCCGCCGTGATCGACACATCGGCACCGCTCGGCGTCTGCTGAGGGGCAGCGTCACCCTCATCTCCCCCGCCACACGCGGCCAGCAGGCACAAGGCCCCTGCCGAAACCAAAGCACGCACCTGCATGTGTTTTCCTCCCGATTCAATTTTGATAGTGACGCGCCTGGCCCGATCGGCCTCCCACCCCGCGCGGCGGAATTATCTGTCCGTCGCCGGCCAAGACAAATCCCCCCAGTCGATGGCCAAGACGTCTGGCACGCCGCGTGCTTTTAATCTTGCATACAAGAAGGCATGCACTAGATGAGGGCGCCACGCGATGACTGAACCCCGAACCCTGGCCGAGCTGCAGCAAGCCCTGCGCACCGGCACCATGACGGTGCGCCAGCTGATGCTGCGCTTTCTGGCCGAGCAGTCGCAGCAAGCCAAGGAAGCCTGGATCTCGCTGCTGAGCGACGAGGCGCTGATGGCCCAGGCCGACGCCTGCGACGCGCGCCTGCTGAGCCAGGGCCCATCGGTGTTCGATACGCAGCCGCTGCTGGGCATCCCCTTCGGCGTCAAAGACAACATCGACGTGGCCGGTCTGCCCACCACCGCCGCCTGCAAGAGCTTCGCCACCGGCGCCGCGACTTCCCACGCCACGGTGGTGCGCAAGCTGGTCGACGCGGGGGCGATCGCGGTCGGCAAGACGAACCTCGACCAGTTCGCCACCGGCCTGGTGGGCACGCGCTCTCCGTATGGCGCGGTGCCCAACAGCTTCGACCCCACCCGGGTGAGCGGCGGCTCCAGCTCGGGCTCGGCCTATGTGGTGGCGATGGGCCAGGTGCCGTTTGCATTGGGCACCGACACCGCCGGCTCGGGTCGTATACCGGCCGGCTTCAACAACCTCGTGGGCCTCAAGCCCACGCCCGGGCGTGTCGGCACGGGCGGGCTGCTGCCGGCCTGCCGCAGCATCGACTGCGTGTCGGTGCTGGCGCTCACGGTTGACGACGCGGCGCGTGTGCTCGCGGTGATCGAAGGGCCTGATGCGAGCGACGCCTACAGCCAGTTCGAGCCCGGCCCGGCGCGCTTGAAGCCGGTGCTGCGTGTGGGCATCCCGTCGCGGCCGGTGTTCAGCAGCCCGCAGGCCGAAGGCGGCTACCGCGCGATGTTTGCCAAGGCCGCCGCGCATATGCAGGCGCTGGGGCACGAGGTGGTGCCGCTCGACTTCTCACCGCTGCACGCCACCGCCGAGCTCTTGTACGGCGGGCCGTGGGTGGCCGAGCGCCACGCGGTGGTGCAAAAGCTGCTCGACCAAAACCCGCAGGCCTTCGACCCGTCGGTGCGCAGCATCGTCGAAAGCGCCCGCAGCTTCAGCGCCACCGACGCGTTTCGCGGCCTCTACAAGCTGCGCGCCGCGCAGCGAGACACAAAAGCCATCTGGCAACAGGTCGACGTGCTGATGACGCCCACCGCGCCCGGCCACCCCAGCATGGCCGAGTTGGCCGCCGACCCACTCGGTGCCAACGGGCAGCTCGGCGCGTACACCAACTTCGTCAACCTGCTCGGCTGGTGTGCGCTCGCCCTGCCCTTCGGCTTCACCGACGGCGGCCTGCCGTTCGGCGTGACCTTCATCGCGCCCGCCAACCTCGACACCGCGTTGGCGCACTTTGGTGCGGCGTGGCAAGCCAAGCTCGACCTGCCACTCGGCGCGCTCGGCCGCCACGGTGGCATCAGCACCGTGCTCACCCACGCCCCGGCCTCCACCCCCGCGCTGCCGATCGCGGTGGTGGGGGCCCACCTGAGTGGCCTGCCGCTCAACGGCCAGCTTACCGAGCGCGGCGCGCGGCTGCGCGAGGCCA
>JACMKJ010000415.1 GCA_014380155.1 Rhizobacter sp.
ACTGAGTTGTGTTCGCAGGCTCCAGGCGCATTTTTAATTTTACATAATATACATTGTAGATTTCATTCGTTCAACTCATACATCCCTGAGCGACTCAACGATGGGCTTGAGCAACCCGTTCGGCAACGCGGTGGTCAACAACCCCGGCACCGGAGTCAACAACGCCACACGCTAGTTGCCCTTCTGGCTGAACGCACCGCGCGCCAACAACGTGATCCAGCTGGCCACGCCGAGCGTGACGTACGAAAACGCAGTTGGCGCAGCGCCACGCTCGACAAGGTGGCCGCCGCGGCGCGGTATGGGCTGTCGAAGAACACCTTCCTCTACACCGGCGTGTCGATTGCCAGGGGTGATTTGAAGTCCTACATCAGCGAACAGCGCGTGATCCAGGCGGGGTCGCGCATGGCCTGGTAACGACCGATGAGGGGCGCCCGGGCGGGCGTCAACTCAAGATCGACCGAGGGTCGGCCCTCTCGCAGGCCGACCGGAAAAGCGAATCAGGCTTCGTCGGACTCCGACTCGGCGTCGATCGCGCGGTCGTAGTCGTTCATGTCGGCTTCTTTGCGAGCGATCAGCGGCTTGTCGAGCGGGCGGCACACGCGGCGCTGCAGACGGTCGAGGCGGTTGGATTTCTCCAGCGCTTCGAAGACCTCGGTCGGGTTCATCATCAAAGAGAACGGGTTCGCAAGAATCTCGGCAGTCTGCATGGTCAGCTCCAAAGAACTGTGGGGGTGCAAACAATGTAGGCGGGAGCGCTTCGCAGCAGCAGTCGGCGCGGCACCAAACCAGGGGTCGGAATTTCCCTGACAAGCGTGTCAGGTCGAGCACCCTCGACGGGCTTGTTTAAATCGTCAAAAAATCATTTGATGGCAACGTGATAGACGGCAATCCTCATGTATCGCATCAGGTCATAAATCACGCTTCGGCAGCAGCCTTTTTCACCGGAAACAAGCGCTCGAAATTGCGCGTGGTGTGCTCGGCTACGAGATCGACATCGCAGCCCTTCAACTCCGCCACCTGCTTGGCCACGAAGGGCACATACGACGGGTTGTTGGTCTTGCCGCGGTAGGGCACAGGCGCGAGATAGGGGCTGTCGGTCTCGATCAGGCAACGATCGAGCGGCACGAAGCGCGCCACTTCGCGCAGGTCGGCGGCGCTCTTGAAGGTCAGGATGCCCGAGAACGAGATGTAGAACCCGAGGTCGAGCGCCGCGCGGGCCACGCCCATGGTTTCAGTGAAGCAGTGGAAAACGCCGTTCGATGCGCCCTCTTCCTTCAGCATGGCCAGCGTGTCTTCGGAAGCGCTGCGGGTGTGGATCACCATCGGCAAGCCGGTCTGGTGCGACGCATGGATGTGCACGCGAAAACGGTCACGCTGCCAGGCCATATCGGCCACGCTGCGGCCGTTGAGGCGGTAGTAGTCGAGCCCGGTTTCGCCGATGCCCACCACGCGGGGCAGCTTGGCCAGCGCCACGAGATCGGCCACGCTCGGCTCACGCACGCCTTCGTTGTCGGGGTGCACACCGGCGGTGGCCCAGAAGTTGTCGTAGGTGGTCGCGAGCGCATGCACCTGCTCGAATTCTTCGAGCGTGGTGCAGATGCACAAGGCCCGGTCGACCTGCGCGGCGGCCATGGCGGCGCGGATGTCAACCAGCTTTTCGGTGAGCTCGGGAAAACTCAGGTGACAGTGGGAATCGACAAACATCGTGCGGCGCAGCCCGGCCGGGCCGGCTTCAAATGGTTTGGGTCGGCTTGGCCGATTGGATCGAAGTACCGAGGATTTCCTCGATCTTCACCTTCAGCACGCGCGTCTTGTCGTCAGACGGAAACTTGACGCCCACACCCTGCGTGCGGCCGCCCGAGGCGTTGACGGGAGTGATCCAGGCCACCTTGCCGGCCACCGGGTAACGCTGCGGGTCATCGGGCAGCGAGAGCAGCAGGTAGATGTCTTCGCCGAGCTTGTACTCGCGCGTGGTCGGCACGAACAGACCGCCGTCGGTGAACAAGGGGATGTAGGCCGCGTAGAGCGCGCCCTTTTCGCGGAAAACCAGCTGGATCACACTGGGCCGCGCGGCGGCGGCCGAGCCGGGGACAACGTTGCCGGCGGTTCTGACGGGTGGAACGGGCGCTTCGCTCATCGGCCGGAGTTTACCGAACGAGGCTTCACCGGGGCTGACGAATGCAGTGCCTGTTGCGCCTGAAGTACCAAGGATTCCACCATCACGGGCAGATTCCATGGGTGCTCGGCGTGGCGGGTGGTCTGGCGCAGCTCGCGCGACCAGGCTACCAGGGCTGGCATCGTGGCCCCGCTGGGCAGCGAGGCGAGAGGAAAGTAGCGCGGCGGTGCACCGCAGGCCAGGCACATCGCGTCGTGGCAGAGCTTGTGCAGCGCATCCACCAGGCGCGGCAATGGCCAAGACGCGAGCGTGCCCACCTCGCCGGCCTCCATCTGTTTGGGCAGGCGGCTCCAGGTGACGGCGTCGACGCCCTCGCGCACCCACGCCAGCGCCTCCAGCGGCTGGCCACCGGCTGCAGCCAGCAGCACCTCGGGTTGTGCGACTTGTTGTTGCGCCAGCCAGGCGCTGGCCACGTCGGCCGCCGGCAAGGCCAGCGGCACCGCCAGGCAGCGGCTGCGGATGGTGGGCAACAAGGCGTCGGGCGCGCCGCAGCTCAGCACGAAGCGTGCATCGCCGGGGGGTTCTTCCAGCGTCTTGAGCAAGGTGTTGGCGGCAATCGCGTTCATGCGCTCGGCGGGGTGGATGAGCACGACCTTGCGCCGCCCGCGCGCCGAGGTGCTTTGCGCGAAAGACACCGCCTTGCGCACCGCCTCCACCTTGATCTCCTTGCTGGGCTTGCTCTTCGACGACTTGCCGCCCTCGCCGTCGTC
>JACMKJ010000416.1 GCA_014380155.1 Rhizobacter sp.
GCCGCCAACCTGCAGCGCGTGCAGACCGAAGAGTCGCTCAACCACGCCCAGCGGCTGGAGAGCGTCGGCCAGCTCACCGGCGGCATTGCGCACGACTTCAACAACCTGTTGACGGTGATCCAGGGCAACCTGCAGGTGCTCGAAGAGCACCCCGGCGTGAGCGGCGATGCCTACGCCCTGCAGCTCGTGACGGCCGCCGCGCGCGCCAGCCGGCGTGGCGCCGAGTTGACGAGCAAGCTGCTCGCCTTCTCGCGCCGCCAGGTGCTGAGCCCCAGCCGCATCGAGGTGCCGGTGCTGCTCGACTCGCTCTCCGACATGCTGCGGCGCACGCTCGACCAGCGCATCGCCATCGAGGTGCACACGCCCACGCCCTGCCCGCCCTGCTTGGCCGACGCCGGGCAGCTCGAGTCGGCCTTGCTCAACATCGCCATCAACGCGCGTGACGCCATGCCCACCGGTGGCACCCTGAGTTTCAGCGGCGAGCTCTGCCACACGCTGCCACCCGAGCTGCATGGCGACTTCGACCTCGCGGTCGAGCAGCCTGACACCTATGTGGCGATCTCGGTGTCCGACACCGGCACCGGCATGCCCGAGAGCGTGAAGGAGCGCGCCTTCGAGCCCTTCTTCACCACCAAGGAAGCCGGCCGCGGCACCGGGCTCGGCTTGAGCACGGTGTATGGCTTCGTGAAGCAGTCGCGAGGCGCCATCACCTTGGCCAGCACGCCTGGCGCGGGCACCACCGTCACGCTGTACATCCCGCGCTTTTCCGAGCGCGCCCACGAGAGCGACGAAACCGAGGCCAGCGCCGACACCCTCCCGCCGGGGCTGAAGGTCCTGCTGGTGGAAGACGAGCCCGAAGTGCGCGCAGTCGCCATGCGCTTTCTCGATACGCTTGGCTGCGTGGTGACCTCCTGTGCGAGCGCCGAGCAGGCCTTGCCGCAGCTCATCACCCCGGGCGCCGTTTTCGACCTGCTGCTGACCGACATCGCACTCGGCCCCGGCATGCGCGGCACCGAGCTCGCGCGTGAAGCGCAGGCCCGCCTGCCGCAGATGGCCGTGTTGCTGATGTCGGGGTTTTCAGCCGAGCTCATCGACTCCAGCCAGAGCGCGCCCTTGTCGTGGGAACTGCTGGCCAAGCCCTATTCGCGTGAAGAGCTCAAGCACGCGATCGCGCGAGCGCTGCAGGCACGCGGCACCTGATGTGGGTCACCTGTGTTTTCGCGCAGTCACCTGAACCGGAACTGTACGAACGGCAGCCCTAAGGAATGAAGCATCAAGTCCTCGACAGCGAGTGCCGATACCCCATTTGTCGACCTGCAGTTCTGCGGAACCTTGTCTATCCCATGGCACCCCGAATCGGGGACTGGTGAGGCCGGCTCAACGGGAGATCTTCATGAACTTGAGCAACCTGACCATTCGGAGCAAGCTCACGCTTGCATTCGGCGCACTCTGCCTGATGGTCCTAGGCGTGGCGGGGATGGCCGTTCAGGCACTCAGCGCAGCCAACGACCGCTTCGAGGACTTCGTGACCGGCATCAATGCCCGCGCCACCCTCGCCCGACAGGTGCGCACCGCCGTAGACCGCCGAGCGATTGCGGCGCGAAACCTGGTTCTGGTCACGAAGCCCGCTGACCTTGAAAAAGAGAAGGCTCTCGTCACCCAGGCCCATGCGGACGTTCGTGAGCTGCTGGAGAAGCTGAAGGCCACGGTCAACTCCGACAAAGGTGCCACCGACCGGGCGCGGGAACTCGTGCGACACATGGACAGCGTCGAGAGCTCCTATGGTCCGGTTGCGCTTGCCATTGTCGAACTGGCACTCAATCAAAAGAAGGATGAAGCGATCGGCCGCATGAACGAAGAATGCCGCCCGCTGCTCGCGGCGCTCTCCAAAGCTTCAGCCGATTACTCGGAATATTCAGAGACACGCGCCCAAGCGCTCGTCAAGGAAGCCGAGTCGCGCTTCGCGTCGCAAAGAATGTTCTTGATCCTGGCGTGTCTGGCCGTTGCGGCGGCAGCCGCTACTGCAGGTGTGTTGGTCACCCGCGCCATCACACGCCCGCTGGGTGAGGCACTGCGCTTTGCAGAGTCGGTGGCCGCAGGCGACTTGAGCGTCCAACTCACCAAGCAGGGCAAGGACGAACTGGCACAGCTTCTGACTGCACTCGGCAAGATGAGCGTGAATCTCGGCGGCATTGTTCACCGTGTGCGCCAAAGCAGTGACAGCATTGCCACAGGCTCGGCACAAATCGCATCCGGTAACGCTGACCTGAGTCAGCGCACCGAGCAACAAGCTGGCTCGCTGCAGCAAACCGCCTCCACCATGGAACAGCTCGGCACCACCGTGAGAAACAACGCGGAAAGCGCCAAGCAAGCCAATGAACTGGCCGTGGGCGCGAGCGGAATCGCCAGCAAGGGCGGAAACGCGGTGGAGCAAGTGGTGCTGAAGATGAAAGGCATCAACTCAAGCTCCAGGAAGATCGCCGACATCATCTCCGTGATCGATGGCATCGCGTTCCAGACCAATATCCTGGCCCTCAACGCGGCGGTCGAGGCTGCACGGGCTGGCGAGCAGGGCCGCGGCTTCGCAGTCGTGGCCAGCGAAGTGCGCAGCCTGGCGCAGCGCAGCGCGGCGGCTGCCAAGGAGATCAAGACGCTCATCACCGACAGCGTCGAACAAGTCGACCAGGGGACGAACCTCGTCGACGAGGCCGGGCGCACCATGTCGGAGATCGTTGCGTCGATCAAACGCGTGAGCGACATCGTTGCCGAGATCAGTTCGGCCAGCGCGGAACAGAGCCGCGGCGTCGACCAGGTGGGCCAGGCGGTGACGCAAATGGATCAGGTCACACAGCAGAACGCCGCACTGGTGGAAGAAAGTGCCGCTGCCGCGGAAAGCCTGCGCACCCAGGCCGCTCAGTTGGTTCTGGCGGTTGCCACGTTCAAGCTGGCGCCTGCGTAGGCAGCAGATGAGGGGCGAGCACCATTCCGGTGCAAATCACCCCGACGGCCGGTCGCCGAGCGCCTCACAACGCCATGCCCAAGTTGACATCCTTGGTCTCGACGGTGCCAGCCTTTCGCCCAGGGGCTGTCTGGTGTTTCCAGTACAGGTTGGTGTGCGCGATGACTTTGTCCGGCGGCGGCGCGCCCCACTCCGAATGGTCCTCGGTCGTGTGCGCATCGCTGACGAGGATCACGTCGTAGCCCCTGACAAAAGCACCGTGGATCGTCGAGCGGATGCACGCATCAGACTGGGCACCGGCGACGACAAGTCGCCCGACGCCAAGGCCCGACAGCACTGCCTCGAGACCGGTGTCTTCAAAGGCGTCGCCGTAGAGTTTTTCGATCCGGGGCTCGGCGTCACCGGGAGTCAATTCCGGAACGATCCGCCAAAGGTCACTGCCCCTGACAAGCTGCTCATCGCCGTGCTGGATCCAGATCACAGGGACCTGCTCCCGTCTCGCCTTCGCGACCAGGCCTTCGACATTCTTGACAACCGAATCGCGCCCGTAGGCCTCCGCGATGACGCCGATTTGCATGTCGACGACGAGGAGCGCTGTGTGGGGTCGGTTTTCGAGCTTGCTCATGGGTTCCTCTCTTTTGTGCAGATTCTGTCGGGCAGCGGCCGACGCTCAAAAGCTGCACCCGCCGCCAGTTGAAATCAACGTTTTGTCAATTTAAGTCATTTGTCGATCGCCAGGATCAACCAGGGCGCACCAAATCAGTCTGCACATGCAGGATGCTGGATTCCTGGACAGGTGGGTGGGTGCGGGGATCAATGGATGGAATGCCGAAGGGTCAGACATCCAACAACGGCTCGAAACCGCCGTAGACCATCCGTTTCCCGTCAAAAGGCATCTCGCGATAAGCCTGCTTGTTGACCGCAGTGACGGGCATCAGAAATCCGTCGATGTCACTCATGGCCCTGCTCTTTGGGTTGCGTGATGCATGAAGACGTTGCGTCCCGTAGGCTCCGATGCTGCGTTGTAGCCCTGCGTGCGGCTTCGCGTCTGTTCGTTGGAACACTCTGCTCAACTTACAGCGTCACAGCCTCGGCTCAAGGACGCCGCGGCAACTCAAGGTGCTGCGCATGGTGGCGCAGCTCAAGAACATCAAGCTCATCGCCCGCGAAGTGGCCTCTGCGACATTTGAGCCGGTCAAGGCCCCAGTGTCATTGCAGCGTTGCGCCCTCGGGTGAAACGCAGCGTTGCACAAAGGCAGCGAGCACCGCCAGATCAGGAATGCGGATGTCGCGGCGGCCGTTTTCGTTGAACTGGATGATGCTGTCACGCGCCAGCCGAGACAGCGCGCGGCTCACGGTTTCGAGCTTCATGCCGAGGTAGTTGCCGATCTCGGCGCGGGTCATGCGCAGGGTGATCTGGTCGGTGCGCAGGCCCCGCTCGGACAGCGACTCGGCCCAGTTGCGCAGGAATTCGGCCACACGCGCATCGGCTGGCAGCGTGCAGATCGACAGCAGCGAGTCGCGGTCGCGCGTCATCTCGCGGCTCATCGCCGAGTGCACCACGCCCATCAGCGGCGGGTGCTCGGCGCACGCGCTCAGCAGCGCGTCGTAGCGGATCGTCCAGACCTCGCCGGTGTCCATGGCGGTGGCGTCGCAACCGTGGCGGCCGTCGGCGATGCCGTCAAAACCCAGCCAGTCGCCCTTGAACTGCAGGCCCACCACCTGCTCGCGGCCATCGGCCGACAGGTTGACGAGCTTGAAGAAGCCCGAGTTCACGACATGTAGACAGTCGAAGCGCTCCCCGGCCTCGTAGACCGACTCACCGGCATGCAGCAGTCGGCGGGTCACGGGCAGCTTGTCGTGAATGAGCTTCAGGCTGTCGACGATGCGCTGGCCTGTGAGCTGGCCGTTGCGCACTGGGCAGGGCATGGGAGCGGCCGCGCGCCGGGCGGCGGTGGCGTTGGGGGTTGGCAAGGCGGTTGCAAGCATGGGGAGCTCCAGGTGGACAGTTTGTGTTCTGTGGATGCGTTGCACTTTAGAAAGCGCGCAACAACCGCTTGCGAACCGCGTGCGACGCTGCGTAACGCTCGGTAAATGCTTTGTGTCAGGCGCGTATCGACCGGGGTGCGTGGCCTGCGCTTGACGCGTGTCAAACCGATGCGCCAGCACGCGAATACGCTCCATCCACAAATCGCCCACCCGTTTGCAGCACAGCAGCCCCGCGGCCGGCGCCCAGACCCCGAGCAGATGAACCACAGCTTTCTCAACCATCGCAGCCTCTGGTCGTTCGACAACCTGTCGAGTGCGGATGTGTTCGTCTTGCTCGACACCGCCTGCTCGCTCAAGAAGGCCGATCAGGAAGGCCACCCGCTGCGCCCCTTGCGCGGCAAAAACATCGCGGTGATGTGCGAATCACCCGGCGACCCGGCGCTCGCGAGCTTCACCGCGGCCGCCACCGCCCTGGGGGCGCAGGTCGCACACATCCGCCCCAGCAGCTCGCGCATCACGCAAGCGAATGCAGCGCATGAAACCGCGGTGGTGCTGGGCCGTCTGTATGACGCCATCGAATGCGAAGGCATGCCGCTCAACCTGGTGCAAGAGGTCGAGCGCGCTGCAGGCCGCCCGGTCTTCAACGGCTTGGCTGCGGCCAACCACCCGCTGCGGGTGCTGGGCGACCTGATGACGATGCGCGAACACAGCGGCAAGCCCTTGAACAAAATCACGCTGTGCCTGCTGGGTGACGATCACTCACCCGAAAGCGACACCTGGCGCCGCGCGGCGCAGCTCACCGGGCTCGGCCTGCGCACCGCACCCTGCGACAGCGCCCCCGACTTTCTCTGGGACGCCCAGTCCACCGCACGCTGCAGCGACGGCCGCGCCGAGCTGGCCTGCAGCTGCCCCGGCGAGCATGTGCCGCTGGCAATTGAGCAGGTCCACAACCACCGCTTCACCTTGCAAGCCCTGCTGTGCAGCACCGTCGCCTGACGGCGTTTGCCGCGCAGCCCCTCTCCCTTGTGTTCTCACCAAAGGATTTTCATGTCTCACCTTCATGCCGTCGTGTGGATCGATCACGAACAAGCCCGCATCACCCACTTCAGTGACGATGCCGCCGAGCAACTGGTGCTGCACTCGACCCATCGCCCCGGCAAGATCCACCACAAGAACGGCCCGAGCGGCGGTTCAGGCCATGAGCCCGAAGACGCTGTCTACCTGCACGCGGTGGCCGATGCCCTGCGCGGCGCCGCAGAAATTCTGGTGGTGGGCCCGGGCAACGAGAAGAACGAGCTGATGAAGCACCTGCAGCACCACGACACGGCAGTGGCCGGCTGCGTGGTGGCCGTGCAGACGGTCGACCACCCCACCGACGGCCAGGTGCTGGCACTGGCCCGCAAATACTTCCGTGCCGCCGACCGGATGCTCAAAACCATCTGACGAAAGCTTCCTTTGCGGGGCCTGGACTCTCAGTTGACACGCCACGAGCCAGCGCTAAAACTGCACGCGCAAACTCAGCCTGGTCAGTTCAAGGAGTTCCCATGACCACCCGCCTGGTCGATGGCCTGCGCCGGCAGCTTCAGGCCGCGCAAGGTGATGCGGTGCAGCGCGTCGAAACCCACATCTCATGGGTGCTGCTCGCCGGCGACTTCGCCTACAAACTGAAGAAGCCGGTCAACCTGGGCTTCATGGATTTTTCGTCGCTGGCCACACGCCGCCAGGCCTGCGAAGACGAGTTGAGACTGAACCGTCGGCTGGCGCCTGAGCTCTACATCGCGATGCTGCCGCTTCACGGCCCGGTCGATGCCCCCACCTTCGGTGGCAGCGGTGAGCCGCTCGACTGGGTGGTGCAGATGCGCCGGTTTGCAGACGGCTCGCTGTGGAGCGAGCGGCTCTCCGCCGGCCAGTTGCTGCCCTCGCAAGTCGACCGCTTCGCAGAGCGCCTGGCGGCATTTCACGCCGAGGCGCCCCGTGCCGAGCCCGTCTCGCCCTGGGGCAACGCTGAACACGTGGCCGGCCCGGCGCTGCGCGCTTTGGCGGAGATCGAGCGCCTCGATCCCAGAGCGGTGGAGCCAGGTCTCGCGCGCTGGCTGCATCACCAGGCGGCCACCCTGCCGCCCGTCTGGGCCGAGCGGCGCGCAGAGGGCGTTGTGCGCGAAGGCCATGGCGACCTGCACCTGGCCAACGTGGTGATGCTGGGCGACGAACCCACGGCCTTCGATGGCCTGGAGTTCGACCCGGGCCTGCGCTGGATCGACGTGCTCAACGACGCCGCTTTCCTGGTGATGGATCTATGGGCCCACGGCCGTCGCGACCTGGCTTTCCGCTTTCTCAATGCCTACCTGGAGCACAGCGGCGATCACGCGGGCTTGCCGGTGTTGCGCTTCTACCTGGTCTACCGGGCGCTCGTGCGTGCGCTGGTCGGTCGGCTGCAAGGCGCTGCGAGCGCGGCGCCCGACTACCTGGCCCTGGCCCAGACCATCGCGCAGGCCAGAGACGCCCGCCTGCTGGCCACCTGCGGCCTGCCGGGCTCGGGCAAGAGCCACGTCACACAACAGCTGCTGGAGGCCGCAGCCGCGATCCGCATCCGCTCGGACGTGGAGCGCAAGCGCCTGCACGGCCTGCCCCCGCTCGCTGATTCACGCGCGAGCAGCATCGACATCTACACCCCGCAGGCCAACGCGGCCACGTTCTCGCGCCTGCGTGCACTTGCCGGGATCAGCCTGCTCGCCGGTTGGCCCACCATCGTCGATGCGGCCAGCCTCAAGCGGGCCGAGCGTGAGCGGTTTCAGGCTGTGGCCATCGCGGCCGGCGCGCCTTTCACCTTGCTTGTGTGTGACGCCCCACCCGACGTGCTGCGCGAACGGGTGCGCTTGCGTGAAGCCAGGCGCGACGATGCCTCAGAGGCCGGACCCGAAGTGCTGGAGCGGCTGATGCCTGCGCGCGAGCCACTCGGCGCAGCGGAGCGCGTGCATGCGATCGAGGTCGACACCACCCGCGCACCCGCCGCCAGCGAGCTGGCCGCCGACTGGCTTGCGCGCCCTGCTCAGCCCACCGCGGGTTGAACCTCGCGCGGTTGCGCCTGCGGGTTGGAGAACTCCATCACGCCGTCGTCGATGCGGCCGAAGCGCAGCGTGATCAGGTCGCGGATGTAGTTCTGGTAGAGCTTCCAGGGTTTCTTGGAGCCTTGGCGCGGCAGCTGCTCGATGGCCCGCTGCACATAGCCCGAGCTGAAATCGAGCCACGGCTCGGCGACGAGTGTCGGGTCGTTGTTGCGCGGGGTGCACTGGCGGTAACCGTGCTTCGCCATGTGGTTGAGCAGGCGGCACACGTATTCGCAGGTCAGGTCGCACTTCAACGTCCAGGAGGCATTGGTGTAGCCGAACGACGAGGCCAGGTTGGGCACGTCGCTGTACATCATTCCCTTGTAGCCAAAGGTCTGCGGGCCCTCGACGCGACGACCGTCGACCGTCAAGGCCATGTCGCCAAACGAGGTCAGCACCAGCCCGGTGGCGGTGACGACCAGATCGGCCGCCAGCTCTTCGCCCGAGCGCAGCTTGATGCCGGTTTCGGTGAAGCGCTCGATCTGGTCGGTGACCACCGAGGCGCGGCCCTTGTGCAGCGCGCGGAACAGGTCGCCGTCGGGCACCAGGCAGATGCGCTGGTCCCAGGGGTTGTAGCGCGGCGTGAAATGTTTGGCCACGTCGACCTGGTTGCCGATGGCCGAGTGCACCATGTCGAGAATGAATTTTTTCGCCTTCTCGGGCTTGCTCTTCGCGAGCTTGTAGAAGTACATGCCCAGCAGCACGTTCTTCCAGCGAGTGAGCATGTAGGCCGCCTTCGCCGGCAGCCAGCGGCGCAGTTTGAGCGCGATCGGGTCTTGCGCAGGCCGCGACACCACATAGGTGGGTGAGCGCTGCAACATCACCACGTGCGCCGCGTCCTTGGCCATCTCAGGCACCAGGGTCACGGCGGTGGCGCCACTGCCGATCACCACCACGCGCTTGCCGGCGTAGTCGATGTCGGGCGTCCACTTTTGCGGGTGCACCACGCGCCCGGCAAAACGCTCGATGCCGGGGAACGTGGGCGTGTAACCCTCTTCATACCGGTAGTAGCCGCTGCACATGAAGAGAAAGTTGCAGCTCAAATTGACCGTCTCGCCCGACGGCACGCGCTCCACCTCGACCGTCCACTTCGCCTCGGCGCTCGACCACGACGCGCCCTTCACCTTGTGGCCGAAGCGGATCTTCTTGTCGATGCCGTTCTCGATGGCCGTCTCGCGGATGTAGCTCAGGATGGTCGGCCCGTCGGCAATGGCATTCGCATGCGGCCAGGGCTTGAAGCGGTAGCCGAGGGTGTACATGTCGGAGTCGGAGCGGATGCCGGGGTAACGGAACAGGTCCCAGGTGCCGCCGATGGTGTCGCGCCCTTCCAGGATGAGGAAGCTGCGCCCCGGGCTTTCGGTCTGCAGGTGGTAAGCCGCACCAATGCCGGACAGGCCGGCGCCCACGATCAGCACATCCACGTGTTCCATCGACGTCTTCCTTCCAGCGGCAACGATGCCCGCCGGAGTTTAAGGTAGTCACCTTATGGGTGCGCAGGAGCCTTGTTCCAGACTCAAGGGCCGAAGCAAAAGGCCAGCACACGTTGCCACAGGCCGTGGGTCAGCGCCCAGGTCGATGCCAGCGCCAGCCCTGCGCCGGCCACGCGAATGGCCCAGGTGCCCGCCGTGAGGCTCAGGCTGCCGTTCCCCGCCAACCGCACCCACAAAGCCGGGCCCGCGAGCAGGCCCATCGACGAGGTGATCGCAAACGCGGCCATCACCGCCGCACCCGACCAGGCCGAACTGCCCAGCGTGGCGACGATCAGCGCCGATTGCAGCAGGCCGCACGGCCAGGCGACCCACAAGGAGCCGGTCGCGCCCGCACGCAGCGGGCCTTGCACACGCTGCCAGCCTTGCGCCGCCATCTCGGGCGGCAGCGCCCTGCCCTTGCCTTGCATCCACTCGGGTTGGCGACCGGTCCACAGCAGCCACAGGCCAAAGCCCAGGGCCGCCAGGTGCAACAACGTCCAGAAGGGGCGCAGCCAAGGCTCCGATTCACCCAAGGTGCGCAACAGGGCCACGCTCGCGGCCGCCACCGCACCGCCTGACGCGTAGCTGATCAGCCGACCCAGGTGAAATGCCAAGGTGGCGGCGTTGGGCTGCGCCCGGCCGCAAATTTGAATGACTCCGGCACTCATGCCGCCACACATGGCCAGGCAGTGCGGTGCACCCGCCAGGCCCATCAGCGCTGCACTGAAGATCAGCGCGAGTTCCATCTTCAAATGATGCGTGAGAAGCGTTCGTGCATGCGATCGGGCCGCAAGGTGGTGACTCGCGCTTTGAACGAATCGAGCACCGGGCACAAGGGTTTCGTCATGGTGCCTGTACTGTGCCAAAGCGACCCGATGGCGTCTTGATTCAGGTCAAGCGTGTCATCACTGGCGTTGCGAATGACACGTGAGGAGTCGGTGCGGCTGCTCTGCCGTCAGGCTCCGAGAGACCATCTGCTGGTAATGCAGATCAGCAATGGTCTTTTGGACGGAAGGCGCATGCTGCGCCATGGGCCGCCCTGT
Source organism: Rhizobacter sp. (assembly GCA_014380155.1). Classification (GTDB taxonomy): domain Bacteria; phylum Pseudomonadota; class Gammaproteobacteria; order Burkholderiales; family Burkholderiaceae_C; genus Rhizobacter. The sequence goes on from JACMKJ010000416.1 coordinate 10,568, forward strand.
CGAGCACACCGAAATGGCATTGGTGATCCACCTCATCAAATCAAGATAGGAAAAGCTCATGTCGCCTGGCTCCACTGACACCCTTCCTGATGGACCGGGCCCGTACCAACCCGACACCACTTCGGCAGCGGCGCAGCGGTTGCAACCCAGCATCCTGCTGCTCGACGACGATCAGTTCATGCTCGACGTGCTGTCGGGACTGCTGCGCAGCATGGACTACGAGGTGGCTGGCACCTCCGCCAGCGCCGAAGGAGCGCTGGCGTTGCTACTTGAGAAGCCACATGCGGTTGACGTGGTTGTGTGCGATCTCAACATGCCGGGCGTGGACGGCATCGAGTTTTTGCAGAGGCTCGGCAAGACCCCGTTTCGCGGCAGCGTGATCCTGCTGAGCGGGGAGGGCCTGCGCATCATGCACACCGTGCAAAAACTGCTCGGCAATTCTGGCCCGTTGATTCTGGGGGCGCTTGAGAAACCAGCAGGCCGGGTGGATCTGCGTGCATTGCTCGATTGCTGGCGTCCGAGGGTCACCGCAACGCCGCCGCAATCCAACATTTCAATTGACAGCGATGAAATTCACATCGCCAACCGCGAGCAGCAATGGCTGGTGCACTATCAGCCCAAAGTCGATCTGAGAACTGGTGAACTCATCGGCATGGAAGCCCTGGTTCGCTGGAACCACCCGCAGCATGGCCTGCTGTATCCAGAGACTTTCATCACCGTGGCGGAGGAATTTGGTGGCATGGAGGCGCTCACCTACTGGGTCGTGCGAGCGGCGATGGAGCAGCTCGGAAAGTGGCAGGAGAGCGGCTTCCAGATTCAAATGGCTGTCAACGTGTCGATGGAGAACCTGCGGGCGCCCGAGTTTGCGGGCCGGATCAGCAGCCTGGTAGATCAGTTTCGGGTCGCGCCCCAGGATCTGACCTTCGAAATCACAGAGAGTCGGTTGATGGGCACGGCGTCAGTGCCACTTGAGAACCTGGTTCGACTGCGCATGAAGCGCTTTGGTCTCTCGATCGACGATTTTGGAACAGGGCATTCTTCCCTCGTGCAGTTGCGCGACGTGCCGTTCACCGAGCTGAAGATCGACCGGGATTTCGTGCACGGAGCGCGCCACAACCAGATCATTCGGCCGATTCTTGAGGGCAGCATCGGCATTGCCAAACGCATGCGCATGCGCTCGGTGGCCGAGGGCGCCGAAACCGAGGACGACTGGCACTTGCTGCGCGAAATCGGCTGCGATCTCGCCCAGGGCTGGTTCATCGGCCTGCCGATGGCACCGGAGTCCGTGCCTGAGTGGATCGATCAATGGGGGACGCGCCGATCACGTCTCGTTGGGCAATGAACGGAGATCTGGCTTCAGGTGCTGCGCGAATTGTCCGGGTCGCGGGCGGACCAGCCAGCACGCCCGCACGAAGGAACGGCCATGCTGCCCCTGGATCGTGACATTGGCAAAGCCAAGGCCCTGGTGATCGACGGTAACTCCGGCTCTCGCAGTGCGCTGACCAACATGCTCCGCGACTTCGGCGTCGGCAACGTGGCGCAGGCAAGGCGCGCTCAAGATGGCCGTCGATTGTTGGAGACCCAGCATTTCGACATCGTGGTGTGCGAGTACCACTTCGATGGCGAACCCGTGAGTGGACAAGACCTGATGGATGACTTGCGCCTGGCGCAACTGCTGCCCCTTTCGACGGTGGTGGTGATGATTTCCAGCGAGGCCGGCTACGCTCGGGTGGCCGAAGCAGCCGAGGCGGCCCTCGACGCCTACCTGGTCAAACCCCATACGCAAGACGCGCTGCGCGAGCGCTTGTTGCTGGCTCGGCAGCGCAAGACCATGTTGAAGGACATCATCGATCTGGTCGAAAAAGGCCAGCACGTCGAGGCTGCGGAAATCTGCCAGATCCGCTTCGAGACCCGAGGGCCGGCGTGGCTGCAGGCCGCGCGCATCGGTGCTGAACTGTGGCTGCGCCTGGGCAAGCCGCATGCAGCGCAAACCATGTTCGATGCCATCCTCAAGATCGGCGCGGTCCCCTGGGCTCGGTTGGGGGTGGCGCGGGCGCAGTACGACGCCGGTGGATCTATTCAGGCGCGCCGCACCCTGGAAAGCCTGCTCAACGACCTGCCCAGCTATGCAGACGCCTATGACGTGATGGGACGCACCCTGCTGGATCAGGGCCAACCTGAGCTGGCCCTCAATGCCTTGCGCCTGGCCACGTCGCTCACGCCAGGCAGTGTCACGCGACTGGTCAAACATGGCCTGCTCGCTTTCTACTACGGAGACCCCGCCGAAGCGAGCGAGATGCTTGCAAAGGCAGCGCGGCTGGGGTTGAACTCCCGCGTGTATGACCTGCAAGGCTTAGTACTGCTCGCCGCAGTGCAGTTCGACTTGGCCGACAAGCGTGGTCTCTCTGCATCACTGAGCAGCCTGAGCGGCGCACGCGCGCCGCAACTGAACAGTGCACGGCTGCGCCGTTTCGAAACCGTGGTCAGCACCCTGAAGGCACTCATCGAGCGTCGTGTCGGCGATGTGGTCCGACAAGTCCGTGAGCTGATCGACGAGGTGCGCACGCCCAATTTCGAGTTCGAAGCCGCCTGCAATCTGATCGCCCTGCTGGCGCGAGTGACGAAACACGAGCTGACTTTGGAAGGCCTGGCAGATGATGTGATGATTTTGGCTCGCCGCTTCGCCGTCTCTCGCACGACGTGCGAGCTGCTGGTTCGCGCTGCCAAGGCGCAGGCTCCGTTTGAGAAGATCATTCAGAACGCTTACGCGGCGATCTGTGCCGAAGCAGAGGAAGCTGTGTCCAAGACGATCTCGGGGTTGCCCGGTGAGGCGGTTGAGATGCTGCTGACCAACGCGGAGGTGTCACTCAACGCCAAGCTCATTGACCTCGCGCTGCACACCATCGAGCGACACCACGACCGACTGGAGAATGTCGAGAGGCTGAAGGTGCGTGCCGAGGCGCTGCATGCGCAGTACCGCGGATATGGCACTCAGGTTCACTTGAGCCGGAAAAGCGGGAGCGAACGATGAATAGGCCGACAGGGTCTACTTGCGTCTCACAGCGCGATCAATCGCGACCGCTTGAGCATCCAGTCCGCCAGCCAGGCGCGCAGGCCTTCGCTCGGCATCGGCCGACCGATGAAGTAGCCCTGGGCGATGTCGCAGCCGATCTCGCGCAGTAGCGACCAGTCGTCTTCGGTCTCCACGCCTTCGGCCACGGCCTGCAGGCCCAGCCGCTGGGCAATTCCGATGCTGCCTTCCAGCATCGGCCGGATCAGTTGGTTCTCGCGCGCGCCGTGCACGAAACCGCGATCGATCTTCAATTCGGTGAAGGGCACATCGCGCAGTTGCGCCAGCGATGAGTGGCCGGTGCCGAAGTCGTCGATCGACAGGCCGAAGCGCTGCATGCGCAGCCGCACCAGAGTCTCCAGCGGCACCGACGACATGGCCATCATGCGGCTCTCCGTCACCTCCAGCATCAGATCCTGCGGCGACAAGCGGCTGTGGCGCACCAGTGCACCCACCTTGCGCGCGAAATTGGGCTCGAGCAGGTTGTCCATCGACACATTGACGGCCATGTGGATGTGCAGGCCGGCGTGGTGCCACAGCGCCAGCTGCGTGAGCGCGGCCTGTATCACCCAGTCGGTCAGAGGACCGATGGCACCGCAGTCTTCGGCCAGGCCGATGAAATGGTCGGGGTAAACGAGCCCATGTTCCGGGTGATTCCAGCGCACCAGTGCCTCCATGCCCATCAGTGCCCCGGTGCGCAGGTCGACCTTGGGCTGGTAGTGCAGCACCCACTGTGCAGTCTGTTGCGCCGCCTGCAGATCGGCGGGACTGTAGGTGGGTTTCGGGGCCACTGCCGTGGGCGGCACCATCGGTTGCCAGCGATCGAGCATCATGCGCAGCGCCGTGTGGCCGGCGGGTTTTTCCAGCGCACCCAATATCAGCAGCGGGCGGGCGGTGAGCAGCTTCTGCACGGCGTGAATGATGCGTGGGCCCTCGCCGCTGAGCAGGATGACGTTGCCGCGGAAGTCGCTCTCGCCGAGCCGGCGCAGGAACTCGAGGCCGTCGACGTCGGGCATGTTCAGGTCACAGATGACGACGTCGACCGCCGCCCGGCCCGCCCCCAGCAGCATCAGCGCGGCCTGGGCACTCGCGGCGGTACCGATCATCGTGTAGCCCATGCTGCGCAGCATGCGGGACTGCATGCCAAGCATGAACGGGTCGTCGTCAACCAGAAGCAAACTGGGCTGCCGCCGCGATGTCGCGCCACTGTCGGCTGGCGTCGATGTTTCGGGCAGGCCCAAGTCAAGCGGCAAGGTCGCCACGAAGGCGGGCCAGACGTCGGTGGTGTGTTCAGGCATGACCGTCGTCCCGGCGTGTATCGAGAAAGTGGTGGACAGCGCGCAGCTCGCTGCTGAAAGCGACCATCAGATCGCGCAGCGCCGCGCCGCGTGGGCTGCTGGTGGCTGACTCCTCGATATCGGCACAGATTTGCCCAAGCCGTGCAGCGCCGATGGCTCGCGCCGCTGACTTCAGCTTGTGGGCGATGTCGGCTACATCCTGAACGGCACCGTCAGCCTGTGCGCGCGCGAGTTCGAGTGCCGAACCCGCCGTGCTCGCCATAAAAGCGGCCAGCACTTCGCGCATCACCTGCGCGTCGTCGCCGACAAGTTCGGCCAGCACGTCAAGGTCGGCAGGCGGCGGACCCATGCGCGCGTGGGCATCGGGTTGCACATCGCTCGGTCGCAAAGGCGCCGCTGGCAACCAGAGGTCGATGGCCGCCTTCAGCTGTGCCAGCCGCACCGGCTTGGTCAGATAGCCATCCATGCCGGCCTGGCGGCATCGCAATTCCTCGTCGCGCAAGGCATTGGCGGTCAACGCAATGATGGGCAAGCGCAGCCCACCAACTTCCTCGGCGCGTACCGCTGCGGCGAGCGTGTAGCCGTCCATGCCCGGCATGTGCAGGTCGGTCAGCAGCAGGGCGTGGCCCCCGAGGCGCCAGTGGGCCAGGGCCTCGATGCCGTTGCCGACCATCTCGGCGCGGTAGCCCAGCAGGGCAAGTTGCTTCGTGATCACTTGCTGGTTGATCTCGTTGTCTTCCGCGACCAGGATCAGGGGGTTGGTGCCCGACCTTCGCCCCGACTCGAGTGGCGCCGGGAAGGTGTGATCTGGTGCAAGCGCTTCGGTGTCGTCGTCAGCGGTCTCGCCTCGGGCGGCGAGTGCGACGCTGCGCAGGAAAACCATGCGGCGCAGGCCTCCCCCATCCACACCCACCTGGTCCGGCTTTTGTCGGCGCGGCCGGTGCCGCCGACCCGCTTCGATGACGACGAAGCCCAGCTTCGTACCCGGGAATTCCAGCGCCACGGCACGGCAGGCCATCAGCACCGACTCGATGCCCTCTGGGGGGTCTGCAACGACAAGGACACAGGGGCCTGGGCCAACGTGGCGCAACCACGCCAGTGCGTCGGCCAGGGTCGGTACAAGCACCCCGGCACTGCCCGCATGCGCCAGGTAGTCAGCGAGGTCCGCGCCCAGGCCGGCAGTGCCAAGCACAGCGCAGGGTAGCCCCGCCAAAGGATGCGCTTGCGACGCGACGGCCGCGTCATCTGCCTCCGCCACGTCCATCGGCAACCGGACCGTGAAGGTAGCGCCCTGGTTTAACTGGCTGGTGACCGTGATCTCGCCGCCCATCAGCGCCACAAGGCGTTGCGAGATGCTGAGCCCCAGCCCCGTGCCGCCAAATCGCCGCGTCGTGCTGGCGTCGGCTTGCGTGAAGGGCGAGAACAAGCGGGTCAAGGTCTCGGCGGCCATGCCGAGACCGTTGTCGGTTACCACCAGTGCCAGCGCGTCCGCACCGCCCTCGGTCTCAACGCGCAGCGCACGCAGCGAGACCGACCCCGTGCGTGTCTGGCCGCTGCTGAACTTGACGGCGTTGCCGACCAGGTTCATCAGAACCTGGCGCAGCCTCCCCGCATCGCCCAGCATGCGCGAAGGCAGCCGAGGATCGGCGTACATGCGCAGCAGCACACCCTTGTTCTCCGAGGGCCGGCGCAACGCGTCGCAGACACCTTCGACCACCGCTGCCACATCCATCGGCTCGTTCTCTATCGCGAACTGGCCAGCCTCGATCTTCGAGAAGTCGAGCACGTCGTCAACAATGGACAGCAACGCATAGGCCGACTCGCGCGCGGTCTTCACCATGTCGCGCTGGTTCGGTCGCAGGTGACTCTCTTCGAGCACGTCGATCATCCCAATGACACCGTTCATAGGCGTGCGGATCTCGTGGCTCATGGTTGCGAGGAACGATGACTTCGCGCGGTTGGCCTGCTCGGCGAGCTCACGCGCGCGCTCCAGCTCCAGGGTGCGGTGGTGCACCCGGTCTTCTAGCCCCGCATTCAACTCGCGCAGCGCCTCCTCGCTGCGGCGGCGTTCGCTGATGTCGCGAATGACGGAGACGAAATGCGTGAAGCCGCCGGCGTTCCCGGCCACCGGTGTGATGTCGAGTTCGATCGGGTATGGGCGCCCGTCTTTCGTGTACTTCATCAACTCGACGTGCACCGGCGTGAAGCGCTCGATCGCGGAGGACATGCGGGCCAGTTCGGAGGCATCGGTCGCGGGGCCGTCGAGCAGCCCGGGTGAACGGCCCATCACCTCCTCCCGCGAGTAACCGGTCAGGCGCACGAAGGCATCGTTGACGAACACGATGCGCAGGCCGTGAAGCAGCTCGGATGCGGGCTCAGTGATGATGACGATGTCGTTCAGCTGCGCCACGCTGGCCTCAAGCAGTTTCAGCTGCTGGCGCGCCGCGCGAGTCTCGCTGACATCGCGGAAGTACACCGACAACCCGTCTTCCGACGGGTGGCAGTCGATGCCGAACCACATATGCAAGGGTGAGTACAGGGCTTCGAAGCTGACCCCCGTTTCACCGCCCATCGCGCGCCGATAGTGGTGGTCGAAAACGGAGCCCCGCACATCGGGGTAGATGTCCCACAAGACGCATCCGAGCATTGTGTCGCGCTGGCGCCCCCACAGCCGCTCAGCCTCGCCGTTGATGTAGGTGAAACGCCACTCACGGTCAACGGTGAAAAAGGCATCCGTGATGCTCTCGAGCGTGTTGCTCAACCGGTGCGCCAGCCGCTGCATCTGCAGCGCCACCAGCTTGCGCTCGGTGATGTCTTGCAACGCACCCTGCATGCGCACGATCCGGCCATCGGCATCTCGCACCGCTTCGCCGATGGCGCGCACCCAGAAGCGGCGCCCGGTCGCCGAAATCTTCTCGGCCTCTATGTCGTAGGGCGTGCCCAGCTCGGCGCAGCGCTCCACGGCCTCGCGCACGGCAGCTCGGTGCTCGGGTGCGAAAGCGGCCAGGCCCATGTTCAGCGACGGCGAGTAACCAGCGGGTTCGTCGTGCATGTTGGCAACGATGTCGGACCAGCTCAGGCGCCGTTGAGTCAAATCCAGGATCCAGCCGCCGACCTTCGCGCTGCGGCCCGCCATGTCGAGCATCGCCTTGCTGTCGCGCAACTCCTGCTGCGCAAGGGTGTCCTCCGTGATGTCGCGAGCAATGCCGATGACGCCGATCACCTCCCCTTTTGCATCGCGGTAAGGAGCCCGCGTCGAATGGAACAGGCGCCGTTCGTTAACACCGGTGAGCCACTTTTTTGTGGCCTGCACCCCGGCCGTTGCGAACATCGTGCGGTCGTGGTCGATCAGCGTTGCAGCCTCGGCCTTGCTGTACAAGGCCAGGTCGTCGCAGCCCAGTATCTGTTCGATCGGCCGCCCGGTGAAATCGGCCAGGGCCTTGTTGCCCAGCACGTAGTGACCCGTGGTGTTCTTGATGTAGACGATATCGGGAGTGCCGTCGACCACAGCCTGCAGAAGTTCGGTGCTGCGCCGCGCCGCCTGCTCGGCTCGCGCGCGAGCGCTGATATTGATGTGCATCACCACCGCGCCAGCCAGGCGCCCCGTCTCCAGCGGTGTCGCCGTGAGCATGAACCAGCGCTGCTCAGTGGGCGAGTCGCACGAGTACTCGATCGAGAAGCTGCTGCGTTGGCCCGCCAGCACAGCGCGCAGGCCGGTTGCCACGGCCCAGGTCTCGGCCGCTCCCGAGCCCGGGGGCGGGCCGCAGGCGTCGAGGTAGTTCCGTCCCACACAGTGGTTAGGGTCACGCAGGCCGTTTTCGTTGGCGAAGCGGCGCCAAGCCTCGTTGACGGAGACGATCACGCCTCGGGCGTCGAGCACTGCAATGTGTGCGGGCAGCGCGTTGAGTAGCGCCGTCTGCCTGGTTGCCTCCTGGTGTCGCAACTGCTCCTGGGCCGTGCGCAGGATCAAGACGCGGCCGGCCCGGTCGGCCACGGTGTCGACCTCCCCGGCGGTCAGCGCCTCGAGCTGCTGCTCCGTCTCGTGCAGGGTCTCGATCAGCTCGGCGATGCGCGCCTGCCGGTCTGGTCCGCTGGCGGAGAGCGCCGGTTTCATGGCCGTGCCGACGCCAGCGTGTCCACGTCAGGCAAGCCCAGCGCCTGCATCAGCGTCGTGGTGTCGCTGAGCGTTCCGACGATCTTGCGCACGGGCGAAGGAGCCAGCCTGAGCAGGGTTGGCGTCATGAAGATGCCATCGGCCAGCGCACGCTCGGGCTGGCGGAACACATCGACGATCTCGATGTTGTGGCGCCCGACCAGATGGCGGCGGCACAAGGTCTGCAAGTTGACCAGCGCCTGGGCCGAGTTCATGGCCTCACCGGCGACATAGAGCCTGAAGCTGTAGGCGATTCGCTCGGTCGTCTGCATATCAACCCGGCAGCGCGCGCGGCGCTTCGTCGGCGCCACGCAACTCGCGCAGCTGGGTGTTGCCTTGAGACGCCTCGCCCTCGAGCGACTCGGTGGCGCGCGCCAACAGCGACTTCTCGGTGCGCTTGGCCACGAGTTCGGTCTGCAGCGACTTCAGGCGCACTTCGAGCTCGGCTTCCTCGGCGTCCAGCCGCACCTGCTTCAGGCGCGCGGCGACCTCGGCCGTTTCAGCCGCCAGCCGCACCGCGCGCTCCTTCTCCCAGCGCAGCGTGCCCATCAACACTTCGCCGCCGGCGGTGTAGATATCGGCCAGCGTCACACCGTCGTTGCTGAGGATCAGTTCGCGAACCTGGTTCGAATGGGCGGTGCCGCGCGACTTGATGATCGACAGGCCGCGGTTGCGTTCACCGGCCTGCACCAGGTAGCTGAGATGGATCCAGGTGTCGGCCAGTGTTGACACGTGCAGTAGCGAGCCCGACCCTGCACCGGAGGTCAGCTCGTCAAGCAGGCTCGTGCAGACGAGCGTGACGCCTTCGGCCTTGGACCAGTCGATGAGGCGTTCTGCCACGGCATGCGCCGTGAGCTCGTTGCCCGCCGTGGACAGCGTGGACACCGGGTCGATGACGATGCAGCGCGCCCCATGGGATCGGGCCAGTGTCTTGATGCGCACGAGCAGGGTCTCGGCACTGCCGAGAAGGGTGCGTGCCGACACCATGCGCAGCAGCCCGCTTTCGAGGTGCCGGTCGAGCCGGATGCTGACCGAGCTCAGGTTGCGCACGACTTCGGCGCCGTCGGAGTCGAAGCTGACGAACAAGGTGCGCTCGCCACGCCCGCAGGCGGCTTCGGCGAAAGCGCCGCTGAGGGTCGTTTTCGCGGTGCCGGGAAAGCCGGTGACAAGCACGGTGGCACCGCGGTAGTAGCCCCCGCCGAGCATGGTGTCCAACCGGGCGACCCCGCTGCCGATGCGTTCGGTGCTGACGGGGTTGTCGACCCGCCCCAGCTTGCGGGTGATGGCAACATCAAAGCCCGAGGCGCCGATGACGAACGGGGATTCGTTCTCGTCGAACGTTGATCCGCGGTACTTCTGCACCCGCAGATTGCGCTGCGACACACCCAGGGCCATGCTGTGGTTCAGCACCACCGCGCAGTCGACCATGAACTGCATGAAGCCAAAGGGCTGCTGGCCGACGCCGTGCGAGGTGTCGCCGTCGGCTTTGGCAGTGATCAGTGCGGTGAAACCGCAGGCGTTGAGCCACCCGTGCAGCCGGTAGACCTCGCGCCGCCGGGCGCCGGCGTTGGGCAGCAGGGCGAGCATGATGTCCAGCGCGTCGAAAACGATGCGCCGGGCACCCATTCTTTGGGCCTGCGTCTCCAACGCCGCCAGCATGCCGCCAAGATCGAAGGTGCCTGACTGCACCAGGTCGGGCGGTGGCTGGGCATCGACGAAGGCCAGCTGTCTGGGTTGCAGCGCGTCCAGATCCCAGCCAAAGCCATTGAAATTCACCGCGATGCGCTGCGGGCTCTCCTCGAACGCCACGAAGATGCCGGGCTCCTGGCAGTGGCGGGCACCATGCACCAGGCATTGCATGGCGAAGATCGTCTTGCCCGAGCCTGGCCCGCCCACGAGCAGCGTTGTTCGCCCCTGCGGCAGCCCACCACTGGTCATGTCGTCGAAGCCGGCAATGCCGGTGGGGGCCTTCGCCAACGGTGCGGCGTCCATCGCGACCAAAGGCGTTGTTTGTGCAGAAGCCGTTGGCGGATTCGTCATGGGGTGAACCTTTGGGGGATCGGGTGCTGCCCGTGACCCGCACGCTGGCGAACCACCGATGACACCGATTCCACACCATAGGGACCCAGCGACGAGCCGCCTATACGTACGCGTACCTAGCGTGTACCGCCCCGGCGAGGCGCCATCAACCCGATGCTCATGCGCACGAGCTCGGAGAGATGACGGGCAGTCATCTTGCGCATCACTTGTGCTCGGTGAATCTCGATGGTGCGAAAGCTCCCACCCAGCTCGCGTGCGATCAGCTTGCTGCTCATCCCCGTCACGAGCAAATCGAATACCACGCGCTCCCGGGGGGTCAAGGTCTCGAAACGGCCCAGCACCACGGGGTCTGCCGGGCGCTCCGACATGGCCACGTGCTCGGCATGGCGATCGACCGCTCGGCACACGCGCTCGATCAGCAATGCACCTTGGAATGGTTTTTCGATGAAATCGGCAGCGCCGTTGCGCATGGCGGTTACGGCCGTCGCCAGGTCGGCAGCGCCGCTGATGAATACCACCGGCAGATCGATGCCGCGACGCCTGAGCAGGTCTTGCAGATCCAATCCAGAGACACCTGGCATGTTGACGTCAATCAGCAAGACGTTTGCCGACGCCAGATCGCCTGCGCCAAGCAGTTCGGCGGCTGAGCTGAAACTTGCCACTTCCATGCCTGCGCCTGCGAGCACCCGATGTAGCAGGTCGCGCATGAAGCCGTCGTCGTCCACGACCATGACCTTCATCATGGCCAAGGTTCCGACTGATTTGGGCAGACTGGCCTGGGCCGCGATCGCATGGTACGAGTCGCAATGAACATGCTCAGGTGCTGCGTAGGCTTTCACAGCCCCCGGTGTTGGAGGTTTGGGGGGGCACATGTCGACACACTAGGTGGCGCCGCTTGGAGCGTCTGTGTGGCAGCGCACATTTCCTCGGGAGCTGGCGTTCGGGATGCTTTGCGTCTCTGCAATGAAAACGGGAAGGCGTCTGTCTAGAACCGATCCGCCTCGTTCAGCTCCGCATCACCGCGCGCCAACAACGCCGTCAGCGCCCCCGACACGCCCATCGCGCCCCAGAAAATCAGGAAGGTCACCGTGTAGACCGCCTGCCGAGGCCAGCCGATCGGCGCGCCGCCGAACCACTGCAAGCCGCCCGGGTCGACGACGGCAAACAGCATCATCGCCAGCACCCCGGCCATCAAGAAAGCCGGCCACAGAATCTGCAGCGCCCGCTGCCTGATCACCGAGATCATGGCGTTGCAGTGGGAGGGGTCGCCGCGTGGTTGCGTGCCTTCACCGCTGGTGTCAAAGCGGGCGAAGAAGCCTCACTGCTCCGTGCGGGCTCCTTCAGCACCGGGTCGGGGTGCAGCAAGGCGAGGCGCACCGTGAAGAAGCTCGCCACCATCACCGACAGCGGCCCGGACAGCACCAGCCACACCATGCCCACGCGCCACCAGGGCACGCTCTTGTTCTTGGGGTTTGCAAGCGGGTTCATCGCAGTCTCCTCACACCATGTTGATCAGCGCGGCACGACGAAGGTCGACTTTTCCTGCACCGCCGCCGGGGCCTCGTCGCCTTGCGCAATGCGCTCCACGCGGAATTGAATCGGGTGCGCACCCGGCCCCAGCTCGCGCACGCTGGCAGGTGGGATCTGCACACTCACCGGCAGCCAGCGCGCCTCGGCCGGGCCGACTTCAAAGTCAGGCGTGCTGCTCAACACCGCACCCGGCAGCCCGTCGAGCAGCACACGGTAGCGCTGACTCGACTCGGTGGCATTCATCACCTGCAGGCGGTACACGTTTTCGATCTGGCCATCGCCCACCAGGCGGGCCAGCGTGCCGCGGTCGCGTACCACGTCGACACGGAACGGGTCGCGCATGGCCAGGCTCACGACGAAGCCGATGCACAGCAGCACCAGCACGCCACCGTAGATGAGCACACGCGGGCGCAACACACGCTTGAGCGTCTGCGAGCGCGTCCAGCGGTGAACCAGCCCGTTCTGCGTGGCAAAGCGGATCAGCCCGCGCGGGTAGCTCATCTTGTCCATCACCTCGTTGCACACGTCGACGCAGGCCGCGCAGCTGATGCACTGGTACTGCAGGCCCTCGCGGATGTCGATGCCGGTCGGGCACACCTGCACACACAGGCCACAGTTGATGCAGTCGCCCAGGCCTTGCGCCTTGTAGTCGACCTTGCGCCCGCGCGAGCCGCGCGGCTCGCCGCGCTGCGGGTCGTAGCTCACGATCATCGTGTCGCGGTCGAACATCGCGCTCTGGAAGCGCGCGTAAGGGCACATGTAGATGCAGACCTGCTCGCGCAGGTAGCCTGCGTTGCCGTAGGTCGCGAAGCCGTAGAACAACACCCAAAACCATTCCCAGGGGCCGAACGACAGTGTGAACGCCTCGGCCCACAGCACGTGAATCGGCGTGAAGTAGCCCACCAGCGTGAAGCCCGTCCACAAGCCAATGGCCAGCCAGATGGCCTGCTTGGCGCTCTTGCGCCAGAGTTTGTTGAACGACCAAGGTGCGGCATCGAGCCGCATGCGGGCGATGCGGTCGCCTTCGGTGTGGCGCTCCACCCAGAGAAAGATCTCGGTGTAGACCGTCTGCGGGCAGGCAAAACCGCACCACAGGCGCCCGGCCGCGGCAGTGAAGAGAAACAGCGAGTAGGCGCAGATGACCAGCAGTGCCGTGAGGTAGATGAAGTCTTGCGGGTGCAGCACCAGGCCAAAGATGTAGAAGCGCCGCGAGGCCAGCTCGAAGAGCACGGCCTGGCGGTCGTTCCACTCCAGCCACGGCAGGCCGTAGAAGACGAGCTGTGTCACCCACACCATCAGCCAGCGCCAGCTGGCGAACCAGCCCGAGACGCTGCGCGGGTAGATCTTTTTCTGCTTCTCGTACAGCCAGACGGTCTCGCCTTCGACGCCGGTGGTGGCCGTGGCAGCGGCGATCGGTATGACCCGCGAGCCGGAATCCTTCATCGTGGTGACCGCGCGGTGCCTACTGCTTGGCGGCCACGGCGGTGGTCTGCGACAGCTTCCACACATAAGCCCCCAGCACATGGATCTGCTCGGGCGTGAGGCGCGAGGCATGCGCCGGCATCATGTTGGTCTTGCCGTTGTTGACCATCGCGACGATGGCGTCTTCGCCCCAGCCGTGCAGCCACACCTTGTCGGTGAGATTGGGCGAGCCGAGGGCCTGGTTGCCTTTGCCGTCGTTGCCGTGGCAGGCGGCGCACACGCCGAACTTCGCCTTGCCGGAGTAGGCCTTGATCGAGTTGTGCGGGCTGCCCGACAGGCTCAGCACGTAGTTGGCGATATTGCTCACGTCTTCACTAGAGCCCACCGCCGCACCCAGCGGCGGCATCGCACCCTGGCGGCCCTTGGTGATGGTTTCCTTGATGGTGTCGAGCGAGCCGCCGTAGAGCCAGTCGCTGTCGGTCAGGTTGGGGAATCCCTTGCTGCCGCGAGCGTCGGAGCCATGGCAGGCCGCGCAGTTGTTGATGAACAGGCGCTCGCCGATGCCCATGGCCGCCGTGTCCTTGGCCAGCGCTTCGGCGGGCTGCGACACGTAGGCGGCATACACCGCCACCATGGCCTGCTGGGCCTTCTTTTGCTCGGCCTCGTATTCGTTCTGGCTGGTCCAGTTGAGGCTGCCAGGGTGGCTGCCCAGGCCGGGGTAGAGGAACAGATAGGCGCCACCGCACACGACGGTGAGCACGAAGAGAATCATCCACCAGCGAGGCAACGGGTTGTTGAGCTCGCGCAGGTCTTCGTCCCACACGTGGCCGGTGCTGTTGTCGCCGGCCATCACCTGGCGGCGTGCGGCCACCAGCAGCAGCCACAGGCAGGCCAGCAGCGACAGCACCGTCGAGATGGCGACAAAGAGCGACCAGCCGTTGTTGAAGAAGTCACTCATCGCGGCCGCCGTTGTGCTCGTTCAGAAACGGGATCCGCGCGGCTTCGTCGAAGTCGGGCTGGTTGCGGCGTGACCACGCCCAGCGCACGATACCGAGGAAGCAGGCGAAGGCCAGCAAGGTGACCACGATGCGGAGTTCGTTGACGTCCATGGTTGTTCTTCTTTCGGGTTACTTAAGCGCGGTGCCGAGCACCTGCAGGTAGGCGATCAGCGCGTCGAGCTCGGTCTTGTCTTTCACGGCCTCGGTGGCGGCGGCAATCTCGGCATCGGTGTGAGGCACACCCACCACACGCAGCGCCTTCAGGTGAGTGGGGAGCGAATCGCCGTCGACCTGGGCTTTTTCCAGCCACGGGTAGGCCGGCATGTTCGACTCGGGCACCAGGTCACGCGGGTTGATCAGGTGGATGCGGTGCCAGTCGTCGCTGTACTTGCCGCCCACACGGTGCAGGTCGGGCCCGGTGCGCTTGCTGCCCCATTGGAAGGGGTGGTCGTAGACGAACTCGCCGGCCGTCGAGTAGTGGCCATAACGCAGCGTCTCGGAGCGGAACGGCCGGATCATCTGCGAGTGGCAGTTGTAGCAACCCTCGCGCACGTAGATGTCTCGCCCGGCCAGCTCGAGCGCGGTGTAGGGCTTGAGGCCGGCCACCGGCTGCGTTGTCGAGCGCTGGTAGAACAAGGGAACGATCTCGACGATGCCACCCACCGCGATGACGAGCAGGATGAGCACGATCATCAGGAAGTTGTTGGTCTCGATCTTCTCGTGGCTGAAGCCGGTTTTGGTGTTGTCTGGTTGTGCCATGGTGTTCTTTGCTCCTTGCCTCAGGCGTGGGCCGCGGCCAGAGGCGGGATGGCCACCGTCACCGTCTTGCCGTTGAGCACCGTCATCACCACGTTCCAGCCCATGATGAGCATGCCGCCCAGGTAGAGCACGCCGCCGGCCAGCCGCACCACATAAAACGGGAACGTGGCTTTCACGCTCTCGACGAAGCTGTAGACGAGCGTGCCGTCGGGGTTGACCGCGCGCCACATCAGGCCTTGCATCACGCCGGCAATCCACATGGCGGCGATGTAGAGCACGATGCCGATGGTGGCCACCCAGAAGTGCAGCTCGATCGCCCTGACGCTGTACATCTTGGTCTGCCCGAACATGCGCGGGATCAGGTAGTACAGCGAGCCCATGGTGATCAGGCCGACCCAGCCCAGCGCACCGCTGTGCACGTGGCCGATCGTCCAGTCGGTGTAGTGGCTGAGCGCGTTGACGGTCTTGATCGACATCATCGGGCCCTCGAAAGTGCTCATGCCGTAGAACGACAGCGACACGATCAGGAACTTGAGGATGGGGTCGTCACGCAGTTTGTGCCACGCGCCCGAGAGCGTCATGATGCCGTTGATCATGCCGCCCCAGCTGGGCGCGAGCAGCACCAGCGAGAACACCATGCCCACGCTTTGCGCCCAGTCGGGCAGCGCGGTGTAGTGCAGGTGGTGCGGGCCGGCCCACATGTAGGTGAAGATCAGCGACCAGAAATGCACCACCGAGAGCCGGTAGGAATACACCGGGCGCTCGGCCTGCTTGGGGATGAAGTAATACATCATCCCCAGGAACCCGGCGGTGAGGAAAAAGCCCACGGCGTTATGCCCGTACCACCACTGCA
>JACMKJ010000417.1 GCA_014380155.1 Rhizobacter sp.
GGCGGCGCGCCTGCTGTGGGGCCGCACGCCGAGCACGGTGAGCCTGGACCGGCCCTACGCTGGCGTGCTGCCGCACAGCTTTGCGGTGCTTCAGTCGCCCGAGTACAGCGAGCTTTTCCGCGTCACGCAGGTGGCCGAGGCCTCGCGGGCGGAGTTCGGCATCTCCGGCAAGTCGATGATGCTCACGCTCGCGGGCGAGCACCTCTCGCTGTTTGCCCATGCGGTGCGCGACACCACGGTGCTGGTGCAAAGCCAGGCCTTGCCGCGTGCGCGCAGCCCGATCGCCGCGCCAGTGAGTGGCGGTCTGATCGCAGTGACTGGTGCGGTGCACGGGTTGGTGAAAGACCGCCGCGTGATCGTGCAAGGCCTGAGCGTGGCCAGTGGCGAGCGCATCGCCCACCAGGCCGTGCTGGTCGACGCCGTGGTCGGCAGCGACCGCACCACGCTGCACATCACGCCTCCGCTGCCGGTGGCACTCAAGCGGGGCAGCGTGGTCGTGTTCGGCAATGTGGCGCTGGCCACGCATGGCGACACCGGCGCGCAGATCCTGGGCGCGGGCGATGCGAGCCAGGCCTTCCAGCGCTTCGAGCTGAAACGCCTGCCGCTCACCTACCGCAGCGCGCCGAATGAAAGCGGCATCGACAGCGAGCTGAGCATCCGCGTGGGCGACGTCGAATGGACCGAGCGGCCCACGCTCTTCGGTGCCGGCCCCAACGACCGTGTCTACAGCGTGCACACCGACGAGCAGGGCAAGGACTGGGTGCTGTTCGGCGACGGTGTGCGCGGCGCTCGCCTGCCCAGCGGCGTCAACAACGTGCGCGCCAGCTACCGACAAGGCCTCGGCCAGGGTGGCAACGTCAAGGCCGACCAGCTCACCCAGCTGATGACACGCCCGATGGGGCTCAAGGGCGTGAGCAATCCCGCAGCAGCCGAAGGCGGCACCGATGCCGAGCCCGCCCGCCAGGCGCGGCGCAGCATGCCGCTGGGCACGCGCACGCTGGGGCGTGCGGTGTCGCTGCGCGACTACGAAGACTTTGCGCTCGCCTTCACCGGCATCGCCAAGGCGCAGGCGCGTGTGCTGCACCTCTCGTCTGGCCCCACGGTGGCGATCACCGTCGCAGGGCAGTCTGGTGATGCGGTCACCGCCGGTGGCCCGATCTGGCAGAACCTGTGGGGCGCGCTCAAGGCCAATGGCGATCCGCATGTGCAGATTGCGCTGCTGTCGTACAAGGCCAGCAGCTTCCGGCTCGGGCTCAAGGTGAAGCGCGACCCGGCGTATGCGAGCCTGCCGCTGCTGGTGGCAGTGCAGGCCGCCCTGCGTGCGCACTTTGCGTTCGACGAACGCGCGCTCGGCCAGCCGGTGCTGCAGTCGGAGGTGGTGGCTGTGGCGCACCGCGTGCCGGGTGTGGTGGCGATCGACCTCGACTTTCTGTACGGCGGCAGCTCGCCCTTCTTGCAGGTGCTGAAGTCGAAGCAGACGCGGCTGCTGGCCGGCGCCATGCGGGTGCAGAACGGCGTGGCCAAACCGGCCGAGTTGTTGACCTTGCACCCGGCGGCGTTCGAGCGGCTGGAGGAGATGCCATGAGCACACTCAACGCTGAGCGCCTCTACGCGCTGCTGCCATCTGTCTACCGCCTGCGCGATGCACAACAAGGCCATGCGCTGCGCGACCTGGTCGGTGTGATCGCGCAGGAGTTCGAGGCGCTCGAAGAAGACATTGCCCAGCTCTACGACGACCAGTTCATAGAGACCTGCGCCGACTGGGCCGCGCCCTACATCGGCGACCTGATCGGCTACCGGCCGCTGCATGGCGTGGTACCCAAGGTGGCTTCGCCGCGCACCGAGGTGGCCAACACCATCGGCTACCGCCGCCGCAAGGGCACGGCGGCGATGCTGGAGCAACTGGCGCGCGACGTGACCGGCTGGCCGGCCCGCGCGGTCGAGTTCTTCGAGCAGCTGGCGACCACGCAGTACATGAACCACACACGCCTGCACGCGCAGGCCACCGCCGACTTGCGCTCGCAGCCCCGCATGCTGAGCGCACACGGCGCCTTCAACCGCCTGGCCCACACCGCCGAGATGCGCAGGGCCGAGACGGGTGCCGGCCGCTACAACATCCCGAACGTCGGCCTGTTCCTGTGGCGACTGTTGCCACTGTCGGTGTCGCAGGTGCCGCTCACGCCCGAGGCAGGCGACGCGAGTGGGGCCAAGTTCCGCGTCAACCCGCTGGGAGTCGATCAGCCGCTCTTTCGCAAGCCGCTGCCCGAGGAGCAGGTGACCCACATTGCCGAGCCGGCGAACGTGCCGGCGCCGCTGCGCATCCGCGAGCTCGCGCTGCAAATGCGCGCCGCGCAGCAGACCGCGCAACAACTGCTGCAGACCGACGACTACGGCGCCGGCCGCAGCCTGGCGCTGTTTCGCGAAGGCGCCGTGCTGCCGATCAACCGCTTCGTGGCCGACGACCAGCCGGCCATGCCCGAGATCCGCATCGCCGACCTGCGCGACGTGGCCGGCGGCTGGGCCCACGAGGCGGCGATTGAGGCTGACGAGATCTTCATCGACCCCGACCGTGGCCGCGTGCTGCTCGGCACCACCCGCGCGGCGCAGCATGCGGACTCGCCGATCATCGCGAGTTACCACCGTGGGTTTTCGCGCGAGATGGCCGGTGGCGAATACGAGCGCACGCCGATCGATGCCACGGCGGTGCCCACGCTGGTGAGCGGTGGCGCCGACTTCCAGTCCGCGCTCGATGCGGTGGCCAGCGGTGGCAGCGTGCTGGTGCAAGACAACCTGCGCTACGCCTTCACGCCGACCTTCCACGTGAACGGCCTGACGGCCGAAGGCGAGCCCGGCCTCGAGGTTGTTGTCGCGGCCGGCAATGGTCACCGCCCCCTCATCGCGGCAAGCGGCCCCATCACGCTCGGCATCGGCGCGCGCGGCCGCCTCGTCCTCGACGGCTTCGTGATCACCGGCGCCTTGCAGCTGGCCGCCTTTGCCGACGACGAGCCGCGCGAGCTGGTGTTGCGGCACTGCACGCTGCTGCCGGGTGAGCTGGGGCTGCGCATCGAACACCCGTTCGCGCGCGTCGTGCTCGAAGACTGCATCGTCGGCAGCCTGCAGATCGACGCGGAGGCCGAGCTCAGCGCCAGCGGCTGCATCATCGACGCCGGTTCACCCGAGGCGGTGGCCATCGAAGGCCTGGCCGATGCGGCAGCGGGTGCCGAGCTCACGCTGCAAGCCTGCACCGTGGTCGGCAAGCTGCACACGCGCCTGATGCGGCTGGCTTCGAACACCCTCTTCTTCGCGCGCCTGGCGCAGCCCGACGACTGGGCGGCGCCGGTCTGGGCCGAGCGGCGGCAAGAGGGCTGTGTGCGATTCAGCTTCGTGCCCGAGGGCTCGCTGGTGCCGCGCCGCCACCGCTGCCTGCCTGACGAGCAACACCCCGACGTGCTGCCGCACTTCACGTCATTGCGCCACGCCGACCCCGGCTACGCGCAGCTGCGCAGCGCCACCGCGCTCGTGCTGCGCGAGGGCGCCGACGACGGCGGCGAGATCGGCGCGATGCATGCACTGCACCAGCCGCAGCGCGAAGTGAACCTGCGACTGCGGCTCGACGAATACCTGCGCTTCGGCCTGCACGCCGGATTTTTCTACGTGACTTGAACCGGGAACACCACCATGGCTTCCGATCTCTCCCGCATCCGCAACAACCCGCTGCTCGATTTTTCTGGCGTTGAGCTCAAGCAGGGCGGTGTGCTGCTCGACGCCGACTTCAACGAACTGGTGGCAGTGGTCGACCGCCGCTTGCGCGCCACCGCGAGCGACGTGCTGGGCCGTTCCACCGTGTCGTCGACCACGCCCGATGCCTTCAAGATCGAGCTGCAGGGCAATGGCCTGCGCATTGGCCGGGGCCGCATGTACGTCGACGGCCTGCTGGCCGAATGCCACGGCGGGCCGGCCGCTGACGCCGCACAAAAGCAATTCGACCCGCTGCTGGCCGAGGTGCAGTTCCCCAACCCGCTCACCTACGCCACCCAGCCGTTCTGGCTGCAGCCCGCGCCCTTGCCCACGGCGGGCAGCCACCTGATCTACCTCGACGTGTGGGAGCGCGAAGTCACCCACATCGAGCGGCCCGAGCTGGTGGAGACCGCGGTGGGCGTGGAGACCAGCTCGCGCAAGCAGACCGTGTGGCAGGTGCGTGTGCTGGCCGAGGGTGCGGGCACCTCCGACTGCGGCAGCGACGACGCGAGCGTGCCTGGCTGGGCGGCCGTCACCGCGCCTTCAGCTGCGCGCCTGAACACCGGCACCCACGACGCGCCCCCGGGCAACAACGACCC
>JACMKJ010000418.1 GCA_014380155.1 Rhizobacter sp.
CGTCCGATGCTGGTCGAGATACAGGCGCTGGTGGACAGCGGCGGACCTTCACCGAGGCGCCTCAGTGTGGGGCTGGACCGCGACCGCCTGGCCATGCTGCTGGCGGTGTTGCACCGCCACGCCGGCGTGGCCTGCATGGACCAGGACGTGTTCGTCAACGCCGTCGGCGGCGTGCGCATCAGCGAGCCGGCGGCCGACCTGGCTGTGATGCTGGCCATTCAAAGCTCGCTGCGCGGGCGGCCGCTACCGCGCGGTTTCATCGCCTTTGGTGAAGTCGGCCTGGCCGGCGAGGTGCGGCCCGCGCCACGTGGGCAGGAGCGCCTCAAAGAAGCAGCCAAGCTGGGTTTCAGCGTGGCGGTGGTGCCCAAGGCGAATGCGCCCAAGAAGCCGATCGAAGGGCTGACGATTCACGCGGTCGAGCGCATCGAGCAGGCGATCGACCTGGCGCGCAGCCTCTGAAAAGCTCCCATTGGCCCGCAAGAAGCCGAAAGTCAGCCGTTGTAGATAAGATTCATTATCATTCGCATCTTGCTCACCGCGGATGCGCCCATGTCTTCCCCCCGTTTGTCTGATCTGCCCAATGGCGCCCCAGCCACCGTGACGGGTGTGAGTTCGAGTTCGGCCCAGGCCGACGGTCAGATGCTGCGCCGCCTGGCCGAGCTGGGCTTCTTGCCAGGGGAGCCGGTGCAAGTGTTGCGCCGCGGCCCGGGTGGGCGCGAGCCGCTGGCCGTGCAGATCGGCGAGACGCTGTTTGCCCTGCGCCAGATCGAGGCGGAGTGCGTCGAGGTGTCGGTGCCATGAGTACAGACGCACTGCGCATCGCCCTGGTCGGCAACCCGAACTGCGGCAAGACCGCTCTCTTCAACCTGCTGACCGGCGCGCGCCAGAAAGTCGCCAACTACGCTGGTGTCACCGTCGAGCGCAAGGTGGGCAGCACCACGCTGAAAAGCGGCCGCACGGTGTCGGTGATCGACCTGCCCGGCGCCTACAGCCTCACACCGTCGACGCCCGACGAGACGATCACGCGCGACGTGGTGCTGGGCCAGCGTGCCGACGAGCCCGCGCCCGACGCCATCGTGGCGGTGGTCGACGCCACCAACCTGCCGATGAACCTGCGCCTGGTGCTGGAGCTCAAGCGCCTGGGCCGGCCGATGGTGCTCTCGCTCAACATGGCCGACGTGGCGCGCGACCGCGGGCTGCAGATCGACACCGCCCGCCTCGCCGCAGAGCTGGGCATGCCGGTGGTGGAGACGGTGGCGGTGCAAAGCCAGGGTCACACTGCCTTGCTCGCGCAGCTGGAGCAGCAGGCGACCTGGCCGGAGCAGGCGGTCGCCACCGACGCGGCCACCACGCCGGCGCAGCTTCAGCGCGAGGTGCGGCGCATCCTGGCGCTGGCGGCGCCCGGAGCAATGCAGTTCAAGCGCTTCAACCACCGGCTCGACGCGATCGTGATGCACCCGGTGTGGGGCCTGCTGATGCTGGCGGTGCTGCTGTTCCTCATCTTCCAAGCGGTGTTTGCCTGGGCAGCGTGGCCGATGGACGCCATCGAGGCCAGCGTCGGTTGGGTCGGCGGCCAGATCACCGAGCACATGGCCGATGGCGCGCTGCGCAGCCTGCTGGTCGACGGCATCGTGGCGGGCGTCGGCGGAGTGCTCGTCTTTTTGCCGCAGATCCTGATCCTGTTCTTTTTCATCTTGCTGCTCGAAGACTCGGGCTACCTGCCACGCGCCGCCTTCCTGCTCGACACGGTGATGGGCAAGGTGGGGCTCTCGGGCCGCGCTTTCATCCCGCTGCTGTCCAGCTTTGCCTGCGCCATCCCCGGCATCATGGCGGCGCGCACCATCCCGAACTGGCGCGACCGGCTGGCCACCATCATGGTGGCGCCGCTGATGACGTGTTCGGCGCGCCTGCCGGTGTATGCGCTGCTGATCGCCGCCTTCGTGCCCAGCCGCGAGGTCGGCCCGTTCAACCTGCAGGGCATTACGCTGTTCGGCCTGTACGTGGGCGGCGTGGTGTCGGCGATGGCGGTCGCCTGGTTTCTCAAGCGGGTGTGGAGCAAGAGCAGCTACCAGCCGCTGATGCTGGAGCTGCCGCCGTACCGCTGGCCCAACTTGCGCAACCTCGCCATCGGCCTGTGGGAGCGGGCGCGCATCTTCCTGCGCCGGGTGGGCGGGATCATCTTTGCGCTGACGGTGTTGTTGTGGTTCCTGGCCAGCTACCCGGGCGCCCCCGACGGTGCCACCGGCGCGGCCATCCAGTACAGCTACGCGGGGCAGTTGGGCCAGGCCTTGCAGGTCATCTTTGCGCCCATCGGTTTCAACTGGCAGATCTCGATCGCGCTGGTGCCGGGCCTGGCCGCGCGCGAGGTGGCGGTGGGCGCGCTGGGCACGGTGTACGCACTCTCGGGCGCCGAAGACCAGGTGACCGAGAAGCTGCTGCCGGTGATCGCGCAGACCTGGTCGCTGGCCACCGCTTATGCGCTGATCGCCTGGTTCGTGTTTGCGCCGCAGTGCCTGGCCACGCTGGCGGTGGTGAAGCGCGAGACCAATTCGTGGCGTTACCCGCTGATCATGGCGGCCTACCTGTTCGGGCTGGCCTACCTGGCGGCCTTCGTGACCTACCGCGTCACCTTGTGGCTCAGCGCCTGACCGCATACGAAAGAAAGCACGCGTCATGCAGAACCTGCTCGTCGGCTTGATCGTTCTGGCTTGCACTTTTTACGCCGTGTGGGCCTTGTTGCCCTTGAGCTGGCGGCGCTCGCTGGCGGCGCGCCTGGCCATGGCGCCGTGGCCGGCGCCGATCAAGCGTCGACTGGAGCAAGCCGCACAAGCCGGCAATGCCTGCGGCTGCAATGGCTGCGACCGCGGCAAGGCCCCTGACGCGAAGCCGATCCGCTTTCACCCGCGTCGTCACTGAACCGTCATCAAAACGCCACGGCCGCGTCATCAGCGGCTTCCAGACTGCGCGGTTTGTCTGGAGACCCCCGATGCCGATGTTTTCTGCCGCACCCCGCCGCGCCCTCTGGGCCAGCGCCTTCTTGTCCCTGACCGTTCTGGCCGTGGCCTGTGGCGGCAGCGATGACCCAGCGCCCGAGGTGCCGGCCGAGCGCACGCCCACCATGCTGGCGCTGCAGAAGATCGGCGGCTTCAACCGCAACACCGATGGCAGCACCACCCTCGGTGCCGCCGAAGTCACCGCCTACGACGCGGCGAGCCGGCGTCTGTTTGTCGTGAACGGCGCCAACGGCACGGTCGACGTGGTGAACCTCGCCGACCCGGCCAACCCGGTGCTGATCAGCACCATCGACGTGGCCGCCCTCGGCGCCGGCGTCAACAGCGTGGCGGTGCACGACGGCCTGGTGGCCCTGGCGATCCAGGCCAACCCCAAGACCAGCCCCGGTTTGGTGGCCTTCTACAACGCATCAACGCTGGCGCTCGTGAACTCGGTGGCCGTGGGCGCCCTGCCCGACATGCTGACCTTCACCCCCGACGGCCTGCGCGTGTTGGTGGCCAACGAGGGCGAGCCCAACAGCTACGGTCTGGTGGATTCGGTCGACCCCGAAGGCTCGGTCAGCGTCATCACGGTGAACCGCGGTGGCGTGCCCACCGTGGCCACCGCCGGTTTCAGCGCCTTCAACGGCCAGGAGGCCGCACTGCGCGCCCAGGGCATCCGCATCTTCGGCCCAGGCGCGAGCGCGGCGCAAGACTTCGAGCCCGAATACATCACCATCAGCGCCGACGGCCGCACCGCCTACGTCACGCTGCAAGAGAACAACGCGATTGCCACCGTGGATGTGGCCACGGCCACCGTCACCTCGGTGCGCCCGCTTGGCTTCAAGGACCACAGCGTGGCCGGTTTCGGCCTCGATGCGAGTGACGAAGACGGTGGCACCAACACCAACAGCGGCACGGCCGCAGTGAACATCGTCACCCGCCCGATCAAGGGCATGTACCTGCCCGATGCCATCGCCAGCTACCAGGTCAACGGCGTCACCTACCTGATCACCGCCAACGAAGGCGACGCGCGCGCCGACTGGCCAGGCTTCAACGAAGAGACTCGGGTGCGTGCGTACTGCGCCGCCGCTGGGTTCGACCCGGCGGTCTTCCCCGACGCCAACCTGCTGTTCGACTCCGGCCTAGGCCGCCTGCGCATCACCAACTCGCCCAACGGCGGCAACACCGGCAAGAACGCCGCCGGCCAGTGCAACGAGCTGTGGGCTTTTGGGGGGCGCTCGTTCTCCATCTGGTCGACCGACGTGGCCCGCGTGTACGACTCGGGCGACGACTTCGAGCAACGCACCCGCACCCTGCCCAACGTGAACTTCAACGCCGGCCACGAAGACAACAACCTCGATGCCCGCAGCGCCAACAAAGGCCCGGAACCCGAGGGCGTGGTGGTCGCAAAGTTCGGTAGCAAGACCTTCGCTTTCATCGTGCTCGAGCGGGTGGGCGGCGTCATGGTCTACGACGTGAGCACCCCGGCCAACGCCACGTTCGTGACCTATCTCAACACCCGCACCGGCCTCACGGGCGACCTCGGCCCCGAGGCGCTGAGCTTCATCCCGGCCGCTCAGTCGCCCAACGGCAAACCGCTGCTGGTGGTGGGCCATGAAGTCAGCGGCACCGTGGCTGTGTTCGAGATCGGCCTGACGTACTGATTGCGGGAACCACGCAGCCGCAGCACGCGGCTGCGCCACTACCATCCGCCCCATGAATGCAATCGTGGGATGGGGGTTGGCCGCAGTGGCCGTGGCCGCCGGCTGGTGGGGCTACGGTTGGCCGGGTGTGGTGATGGCCATTTCGGTCGTCGTGTTCTGGTTGCTGCTGCAGTTCAGCCGCGCCATGCGGGCGATGAAAACCGCCGCCACCGCGCCCAAGGGTCGGGTCGACAGCGCGGTGATGCTCAACGCCAAGCTCAAACCCGGCATGACGCTGATGCAGGTCATCGCCGTCACCGAAAGCCTGGGCGAGCGTGTCAGCGACACGCCCGAAACCTGGGCCTGGGTCGACGACGGCGACAGCCGCGTGAGCCTGGTGTTCGACGGCGCCAAGCTGCAAAGCTGGCAGCTGACCCGGCCTGAACCCAAGGCGGATTCGCCCGCGCCCTAAAATCGCGCTCTTGATCGCATTTTTGCGAGGCACACAGGAGCTTGCCATGTCAATGGCCGACCGCGACGGAAAAATCTGGATGGATGGCGAGCTGGTGGAATGGCGCGACGCCAAGATCCACGTGCTCTCGCACACGCTGCACTACGGCTGCGGCGCCTTCGAAGGCGTGCGCGCCTACAACACGGCCCAGGGCACAGCCATCTTCCGCTTGCGCGAGCACACCGAGCGTCTGTTCAACAGCGCCAAGATCCTGCGCATGAAGATTCCCTTCACCATGGAGCAGGTGATGGAAGCCCAACGCACCGTGGTGAGCGAGAACAAGCTCGAGAGCTGCTACCTGCGCCCGCTCACCTGGATCGGCTCTGAAAAGCTCGGCGTCAGCCCCAAGGGCAACAAGATCCACCTGATGGTTGCCGCCTGGTCCTGGGGCGCTTACCTGGGTGAAGAAGGCCTGAAGCGCGGCATCCGCGTCAAGACCAGCAGCTACACCCGCCACCACGTCAACATCACAATGACGCAGGCCAAGGCGGTGAGCAACTACACCAACTCCATCCTCGCCAACATGGAGGCCCTGGATGACGGCTACGACGAGGCATTGCTGCTCGACGCCTCGGGCTTCGTCAGCGAAGGCGCGGGCGAGAACCTGTTCGTCATCAAGAACGGCGTGGTCTACACACCCGACCTGTCGGCCGGTGCCTTGAACGGCATCACCCGCAACACCGTGTTCGCGATCTGCAAAGACCTCGGCCTGGAGCTGAAGGAAAAGCGCATCACGCGCGACGAGGTCTACATCTGCGACGAAGCCTTCTTCACCGGCACCGCGGCCGAAGTGACGCCCATCCGCGAGCTCGACCGCATCGAGCTCGGCCAAGGCTCGCGTGGGCCGATCACCGAGAAGATCCAGAGCGCGTTCTTCGACATCGTGAACGGGCGCAACCCCCAATACGCCGAATGGCTCACCGCGGTCTGACAACACCATGAGCAAACCCCAAGCTGTGATCGAAGTGCTGGCCAAGGACCTGCAAGGCCCTGGCGTGATCGCCTGCCCCAACCCGAAGATGACGCTGTGGAGTGCCCACCCCAAGGTGTTCATCGACGTGGCGACCACGGGCGAAGGCAAGTGCCCGTACTGCGGTACCGAGTACAAGCTCAAGGCCGGCGAAAAAGTCCACGGCCATTGAGCCCGTCATGAAGACCTTGGTCATCGCGCCGCAATGGATTGGCGACGCGGTGATGTCGGAGCCCTTGCTGCGTGCGCTGGGCAAGCGCGGCGAAACGCTGGCAGTGGCCGCCCTGCCCTGGGTCGCGCCGGTGTACCGCGCGATGCCCCAGGTCGCCGAAGTGATCGAACTGCCGTTTGCCCACGGCCGGCTCGACTGGTCCGCCCGGCGCCGCCTCGCGGCCGGGTTGAAGGGCCGTTTCGACACCGCCTACGTGCTGCCCAATTCGCTGAAGGCGGCGCTGATCCCGTTCTTCGCCGGCATTCCTAAACGCATCGGCTACCACGGCGAAGGGCGTTACCTGCTGCTGAACCAGCGCCTGCCCAACCCCGGTGGGCGCCCGCCGATGGTGGCCTTCTACCGCGCGCTGGCCGGCGGAGCGGCAACCGACGAACACCCACGGCTGCAGTTCGACACCACTCGCCTGCAACAAGCCACCGCCGCCGTGTCGCTGAGCCCGAAGAACTACTGGGCCTTCGCCCCCGGCGCCGAATACGGCCCCGCCAAATGCTGGCCCGCGAGCCACTACGCCGAGCTGGCACGCGCGCTGCACGCAGCGCATGGCTTGCCGGTCGTGCTGCTGGGTTCAGGCAAGGAGGCGGCCTTGTGCGAAGAGATCTCGAACGCCGCGCCGGGCGCCTGCCGCGTGCTCGCCGGCAAGACCTCGCTCATCGACGCGATGGCGCTGATCGCCGCCGCACGCGGGGTGGTCAGCAACGACTCGGGCCTGATGCACGTGGCCGCCGCCTTCGGCATCCCGCAGGTGGCGGTGTTCGGCTCCACCAGCCCCGAGCACACACCGCCGCTGAACGACAAGGCGCGTGTGCTGTGGCTGAAGGACGAACTGCAGCTCGACTGCGCGCCCTGCTTCGACCGCGTGTGCCGCTTCGGCCACACACGCTGCCTGACTGGCGTGGCCGCCGCACGCGTGCAAGCCGCTCTCGACAACGCGCTGGCGCATGGACATTGATCTCAACAAGCTGATGGGCGAAGCGCTGGTCGGCGCCGGCACCTCGGTGTGGGCCTGGGACGTGTCCGAAGACGTGTTGACCGGCATGGCCGGCAGCGTGGCGCTGCTCGGCTACGCCAAGGACGAACTCGAGTCGACGCAGACCGCGTGGAACGAAGTGATCCACCCGGACGACCTGGCGGCCAACGACGCGGCCTACCTGATGCACGCGGCCGGCCACATCCCGGCCTACGAAAGCGAGTACCGCGCGCGAGCGAAAGACGGCAGCTGGCGCTGGCTCGCCGAGCGCGGCCGGGTGGTCGAGTGGTGGCCCGATGGCACGCCGCGCCGCATGGTCGGCACGCTGAGCGACGTGACCCTGCGTCACCAGGCCGAGCACGAAACCGCCGAGCGCGACGAGCGCCTGCGCCAGATCACCCGCCACGTGCCGGGGCTGCTGTACCAGTTCAGGCTGCCGGCCGATGGCCGCGGCATCTTTCCCTACGTGAGCGAACGCTGCCACGACGTGCTGGGCCTGGACCCCGAGGCCCTGATGGCAGACGCCAGTTTGCTGTTCGACCGCGTCGACCCGGCCGACCGCCAGCGTGTGAACGACAGCCTCAGCGACTGGACACGCAGCCAGGCAGCGCGGCGCGTCGAGTTCCGCTACCTGCACCCAGGCGGCCCCATACGCTGGATGCTGGGTGTGTCGTCACCACGCGCCGAGCCCGACGGCGCGGTGGTGTGGCATGGCTACCTGGAAGACATCACCGACTACCGCGAGCTGGAAAAGGCCCGCGAGATCGCCGCCACCGCCGAGGCCGCCAACCGGGCCAAGACCGAGTTCCTCTCGCGCATGAGCCATGAGCTGCGCACGCCGCTCAACGCGGTGCTGGGTTTTGCCCAGTTGATGGAGCTCGACGAACTCGAACCCCTGGGCGACGGCCAACGCCACCGTCTGACCCTGGTGCGCGAGTCGGGCGAACACCTGCTGCGCATGATCAGCGACCTGCTCGACCACTCGCGCATCGAAGCCGGCCAACTGGCGATGGAGCTGGCCGACGTGGCCCTGCTGCCGCTGCTGCGCGAATGTGCCGACATGCTGGCGCCAGCGGCCCTGGCGGCCGGCGTGACGCTGCGTTGGGACACCATCGATCCGCATTTGCAGGTGCACGCCGACCCGACACGCCTCAAACAAGTGGCGCTCAACTTGCTGAGCAACGCCATCAAGTACAACCGCCGCGGCGGCACCGTCGCGCTCGCAGCCAACGCCGAGGGCGACGAGACGCGCCTGCAAGTCATCGACAACGGCATGGGCATTTCAGCGGCGCACCTCGGCAGCCTGTTCGAGCCCTTCAACCGCCTGGGTCAACGCCGCAGCGGCATCGAAGGTACCGGCATCGGCCTGGCGATCACGCGCGCACTGGTCACGCTGATGCAAGGGCGCATAGAGGTGCGCAGCACGCTCGGCGAAGGATCGACCTTCTTCGTGTTCTTACCGGCAAGCGGTCACAAGGAAGCGCCGGGCCGTCCCAAGCTTCCTTGACCCCCTCGGGCGGCGGTCGCCGCAAAGCGGTGGCACGGGGGTCGTCACAACACCAGCTTGCCGACGTAAAGAATCGGGCCGGTGGGCGCGCCGGTGGGTGAGCCGCCTGGTGGCTCCAGGCTCACCGCCAGTGCGGCGGTGTTGTCGAGCACCTTGCCGCGCTTGACCACCGTGGCGGCTTGCGCCGAGATCAGGCCCAGCGAGCGGGGTGCGCCCTCTGGCGGCACAGCCCACAGTTCCAGCGCACGGTCGGCCTGCAGCGCCACGTTGGTGATCGGTTTGGTGACCATGGCCCTGCCATCGGCGCTGATGCTGGCGACGAACGAGGCCGGGATCACACCGCCTTCGGGCGCCGTGCCGCCCGCGGCTGACAACACCACCACGATCGGCGGTTGCGAGGGCTGCGGCAGGGCCAGCAGCA
>JACMKJ010000419.1 GCA_014380155.1 Rhizobacter sp.
CACAGGCGCGGCCGAGCGCTTTCGCCAGGCCATCGCGCTGCAGCCCCACGCGCCCCTGCTGCGCGCCATGCTCGCGCGGGCGCTCTCCCACGCCGGCCAACCGGAGGCCGCGATCCGCGAGTTGCAAGCCACCTTCAGCGACCACCCCGACAACGCCATCGCTGCCATCTTTCGCATCGGCCTGCTGGCGATCTCGAAGCCCGAGCCGGCGCTTGCCGAGCAGGCCTGGCAGCTCGCCGAGCAGCGCGACGCACCGCCCTACGCGCTGTCGATCCTGTCGTACGTGCTCGCACGCTGCGGGCGCACCGACGAAGCCCGCGCGCTGATCGATGCCTGCCTGGCGTGCAGCGCCTCGTCACCCGGCAGCGCCGCCATGCATGCAGCAGCGTGCGCCGCACTCGGCGACACCGAGCGCGCCGTGCAGCTGATCGTGCACGCCTTCAACACCCACTGCGCCGTGCTGCCCATGCTGCTGCGCGACCCGGGCACGGCCGCGCTGCGCAGGCACCCGCAGATCAGCGCACTGCACGTGGCCGTGTTCGGCCATCGGGTGGGCTGAGTGGGGCTGGACAAAGCACAAAGGTGATCCTGGCCGCGGGTGGTAGATGGCACCCTGCTGCCATTGGGTATCCTCTGCGAATGAATGAAGACACACCGCCCAATGACCAAGCTTCGGAAGACCTCGGGTTTACATACAGAGCCCGTAAAAACGGAGACGTAGAGGTACTTCACAGAGGTCGCCTTGCAGCCAGCTTGCGAGGTGTGGCTGCAAAAGAGTTCATGGCCGAGGTCGAGTCAGGCGGGTTCGCCGAAGCTCAGCAACTCATGGCACGCCTTACTGGAAACTACAAGCACGGGAACGAACGTGCCGCCAAGAACCACCCGAGAAATCGAGGGTAGCTCGGCGCGCGAGCGGACTGACCCTTCGATCGAGAGGAGCACTTCATGCAGCCACCCTACTCAGGTACTTGCATGTGCGGCCAGATCAAATTTCGGCTGACCACCGAACCAATCACGCTCTATGCATGCCATTGCACTGACTGCCAACGCCGATCGGGCGGTGCGCTGCTCTTGTCCATGTGGGTCTATCGCGAGTCGCTCGAGGTGCTGAAAGGCACGCCGCTGCTTGTTTCATGACCACCGTCCTGGACCACATCACCGTCGTCGCGCCTACGCTTGTGGCAGGCGCGAAATTCATCCGCGACACGCTCGGCGTGGAGATGCAGCAAGGCGGCTCACATCCGCGCATGGGAACTCACAACCTGTTGCTGTCGCTTGGCGAATCGACGTATCTGGAAGTGATTGCCGTCGATCCATCTGCTCCAAAGCCAAACCGCCCACGCTGGTTCGACCTCGACACGCTGACCCCTCGCTCGCCGCCGCGCCTTGCTGCATGGGTCGTTGCCACGAAGAACATTGAGACCTCGGCAAGCTGTTGCGCTTCAGAGTTTGGCGCCATAGAGCCGATGACCCGTGGGGCCAACGCCTGGCTCATCACCATCCCGGCCGATGGAGGCCTGCCTTTCGGCGGTGCCGTCCCTGCGCTCATCCAGTGGCAAACCCAGGCGCATCCAGCCAAGGCGCTTGCAAGCTCAGGCTGCTCCCTGGTGGCACTGGAGGTGTTTCATCCCGAGCCTTGGCGGGTCAGCTCGGTTCTTCAATGCATGGGTCTGGCGTCACCTCCACGGGTTCACCCAACTGCGAGCACTGATACGCTTCTCGTGGCGCACATCCAAACACCCCATGGGCTTCGCACGCTGTCAAGCGCCTGAGTGGGTTCTCAACGAAACCAAAGAAGGAAATCCATGTTCAATCACATCGTGATCGGTTCAAACGACATCGAGCGATCAAAGCGGTTCTACGACGCCGTCCTCGCGACGCTCGGTGCCGGCGAGCCCGCGCTCAACAAGGCGCCCACCGGGCACACGCGGCTTTTTTACCGACACGAAGGTGGCGTGCTGTGCATCAGCGAGCCCATCAACGACGAAGCCGCCACCGCGGCCAACGGCGGCACCATCGGCTTCAAGTGCAGTTCCCCTGAACTGGTGCGCCAGTTCCACGACACGGCTGTCGCGCACGGCGGCACCTCGATCGAAAACCCACCCGGGCTTCGTGAGGGCACGCTGGGGGCTTTGTACCTCGCCTATGTGCGTGATCCCGATGGCCACAAGCTCTGCGCCATCCATCGGCCAAAACCGAATCGTTGAGCAGGCCGGCCCAACAAGCCGCCACACCCTCACCCACCAGGACCCGCCATGATCAGCCTCGAGTTCCTCATCACGTCACTCATCGTCGTGCTCATCCCGGGCACCGGTGTCATCTACACGGTGTCGACCGGCCTGGTGCAGGGCCGCAGGGCCAGCATCTACGCCGCGCTCGGCTGCACCGCCGGCATCGTGCCCCACCTGATGGCGACCATCCTGGGCCTGGCGGCGGTGATGCACACCAGCGCACTGGCGTTCCAGCTGCTCAAGTACGCCGGCGTGGCCTACCTGTTCTATGTGGCTTACGCGACCTGGCGCGACAAGTCGGCGTTTGCGGTGGACGGCAGCGCGGCCCGGGCGTCGGCGCGCGAGCTCGTGCTCAGGGCGTTTCTGCTCAACATCCTCAACCCCAAGCTGACCATCTTCTTCCTGGCCTTTCTGCCGCAGTTCATCGATGCATCACAAGGCCAGCCACTCGCCCAGTTGCTGTCGCTGAGTGCGGTCTTCATGGCGATGACCTTTGGCGTGTTCGTGGTCTATGGCCTGGTGGCACATGCGTTTCGCAAGCGGGTCATCGAGTCGGCCAAGGTGCAGCGCTGGCTGCGCTACAGCTTTGCCGCCGCCTTCGCCGGCCTCGGCGCGCGCCTGGCTGTCAGCGACAAGTGATGCCGGGGCGGCGCTGAACTCAGCGGCCGACCACCAGCGAGCGCTGCGCCAGCCACACCACCGGTGAGCCGGCGGGCGCACGCTGGAGCGGCATGTCGACCAGCGCACGCTCGGCGGCCGACAGGCTGTTGTAGATGAAGTCACGCGTGTTCGCGGCCTCGCCCGCCACGAAAAGCTGCGAGGTCACTTCGCCAAAACTCGCGTGCCGCAAACGCACGTGGATGTGCGGCGCACGGCCCGGGTAGACCACCGGCTTGATGGTGCGAAAGCGGTACAGGCCCTGCGCATCGCTGCGGCTGGCGCCAAAACCCTGGAAAGCAGCGTCGACCTGGTTGCCCGCACCGCGCGGGTGGCGGTAACTGCCGTGCACGTCGCACTGCCAGATCTCGATCTCGGCGCCATCGACCGCACGCCCCTTGTCATCGACCACGCTGCCACCGAGGTCGAGCCACTCGCCTGCGGCGCGTGGGGCATCGCCCGCCTTGGTGCGGTTGACGCGTGTCAGATCGGCGTCCCAATCGAGCTCGCGGGCTCGCCACGCGGGCGAGGGGTAGAACGGGCCTTCGGTCATCGCAGGCAAGGCAGCGAACGCGAGTGACGGCAGGGCCAGCGTGGCGGCGCCGCCGGCCAAGGCCTGCAGGCAATGCCGGCGCGCGGGGATTCGAGTGGGTGTGGGCGTCATGGTCTTGGGAGTGTGCGCCGCGGCGGAGGTTCCGCGTGGCGGCCGTAGTCCATGTCGCCACCGAGGCTTCTTTCATGCAACTCATAATGTTGCATGAAACGGAACAGCCAGCTGTCAGACATCCTGCACGTGCTCTTGCACCTGGCCGAGGGCGATGGCCCCGCCACCTCCGAGAACCTGGCCGCGGCGATGAACACCAACCCGGTCGTGTTGCGCCGGCTGATGACGGGCTTGCGCAAGGCAGGCTTTGTCGCGTCGGCCAAGGGCCACGGTGGCGGCTGGGTGATTTCATGCCCGCTCGACCGCATCACCCTGCGCGACGTGCATGAAGCACTGGGCGCACCGGCGCTCGTGTCGCTCGGCTTTCGTGAAGACCGGCCCGAGTGCCTGGTCGCGCTGGCCGTCAACGAGTCGCTTGGCTTGGCGGTTCAGGAGGCCGAGGCCACTCTGCTCAAACAACTCGGAGCGGTGACGCTCGCCACGCTGTCTGCCGATTTCCACCGCCGCCTCGCCCGCCACCGTGAGGCGGGCGGGCGAGGCCACCACCCGCACCACCCACCCGAGGCACATTCCCATGAACGTTGATTTCGCCGTCATCGGCGGCAGCTTCGCCGGCCTGTCGGCCGCCTTGCAACTGGCGCGCGCGCGTCGCCAGGTGCTCGTGGTCGATGGCGGCCAGCGGCGCAACCGCTGCGTGGACGAAGCCGGTGGCACAGCGCACGGCTTCCTCACACAAGACGACCGCGCACCCGCCGCGATTGCAGCCGAAGGCAAACGCCAGCTGCTTCGCTACCCCACGGTGCAATGGATGGACGGGCTGGCCGAAGACGCTCGCGTCGCGCCAGACGGGCGCCTCACGTTCCACGTCGGCGGCGAGAGGGTCAGCGCCGAGCGACTGATCATCGCCACCGGCGTGCGCGACGAGCTGCCGCCCGTCGCCGGCCTCGCCGAGCGGTGGGGGCGCAGCGTCTTCCACTGCCCCTACTGCCACGGCTACGAGCTGGATGCAGGGCTGGTCGGCATCGTCGCCGCCTCGGCGCTGGCCCATCACCAGGCCATCATGCTGCCCGACTGGGGCACGACGACGCTGTTTCTCAACGGCGTGTACACCCCGAGCGCCGACGAGCTCGCGGCACTGGCCCGACGCGGAACGCAGGTGGAGGCGACACCCATCGAACGGATCGAAGGTCTGGCCGACGTGGTGCTGAAAGACGGCCGCACACTCTCGATGAATGGGCTCTTCACGCAGCCACGCACCCACCTGAGCAGCCCGGTGGCGCAGCAGCTCGGCTGTGCCATGGACGAGGGGCCGATGGGCAGGTTCATCCAGGTGAACGAGTTCCACGAGACCAGCGTGGGCCACGTCTTCGCATGTGGCGACGCGGCCCGCGCGGCAGGCAGCGTCGCGCTCGCGGTCAGCGACGGGGTGTTGGCCGGTTTTGGGGCACATCGGTCAACGATGTTCTGAACCGCTCCTCAGGTGATGGCCCCCTCGCCGTCGAGACCAAAATCAGGCAGTCTCTCGGTCGGCACGAGCACACGCTCGTGCGCAAGGTGGCGCAGGTGCACGTCTTTCCAGCTCCCCCAGGTACCGCACAACCACTCCAGGTGGTCGGCTGCCAGCACGGCATCGACCCGGGCCAGGCGCCGCTCGTCTTCGAAGTGTTCGCCCGGCAGGCCGGCCGCCGTGATGGCGCCAGCACCGGTCGGCACCTGGGTCGTGGGTTGAAGGTAGGGGTCAATGAACTTCAGCGCAGGGCGGCAACGCGCACGGGCTGCGCCGTGCGGCCACCCTGCTGCAGCGTGCGGCTGCGCACACCCGCCGCATTCCCGGCCGGCTTGTCACCCAAGTGCGCGGCGCGCGCAACAGTGGCTGGCCGCAGCGGGTTGTGGCCCGAACCCATGGCCTGTGCGGACGTGGCGGCCAATACGGTGGTGGCGAGGACGATGACGAACGAGGTATTCATGACGAAGCTCCTGGATGGGTTGAAGGTCGGGGTCAAGCGCTCTGCAGCGCGTGAATGCACTGTCGCGGCTGACCCCACCTGGCGTCCTCAAGCTCGGCCAAAACGTCGCCGAAAGAGGCGGCGCGGTTAAGCTCACCTCCGGCGCGTGTCTTGCAACGGACCTGTCGCCCCACGCGACCGGAGCCCCCGACTTGCGACACACCGAACCCGCCCCGCCGACCTCCCCGCCGCTGCGCTTCGGCCCGGCGCAGCGC